>NZ_WAAS01000094.1:0-22527 GCF_008806585.1 Micromonospora sp. AMSO12t | reverse complement strand
GGATCCAACGGCAGGTACACCCCACCCGCCTTGTGCACCGCCAACATCCCCACGACCTGCTCCACCGACCGGTGCGCACACACCCCGACCAGCGCCTCCGGCCCCACCCCCAGCTCCCGCAGGTGGTGCGCCAACCGGTTCGCCCGGCCGTTGAGCTGCCCGTACGAGAACGACACGCCCTCGGCCGTGATCGCCACCGCGTCCGGCCGCCGCGCCGCCTGCGCCTCGAACGCCGCCGGCACGTACCCGCCGACCTCGACGGTCCGGCCCGGGGCGAACCGGGCGATCTCCTCGCGCTCCCCGGCCGGCAGGCGCGGCGCCGCCGCGTCCCCGTCCGGGTCGGTCACCATCGCCGTCAGCACCTCGCGGAACATCGCCCCGATCCGCACCAGGGCGGCCGGGTCGGCGGTCCGGCTGTCGCTGACCAGGCGGACGGTGCCGCCGCCCGCCCCGACCGACAGGCCGAACTCGGTGGCCCCGGGCCCGCCGACCTCGACGAGGTCCGTGCCGGCACCGGGCGCCCCGGCCACCGCGCCGCCGTCCTGCCGGGTCTCCACGTAGCCGAAGACGACGTCGATCGGCCGGGACCCGGCGTCGGCCAGCCGCGCCACGGCCGGCAGCGGGTAGCGCCGGTGCGGCCACAGCTCCACCTCGCGGTCGAAGACCGACCGCACCAGCTCCCGCCACGTCCCCGCCGCGGCGGCGTGCGGGAACGGCAGCACGTTGATGTACATCCCGTGCACCCGCTCCGCGCCCCGCACCTCCGGCCGCGCGTCGCACACCAGGCCCGTGTAGAAGGCGGACCCGCTGGTGAGCTGGCTCATCACCTTCAGGTGCGCGGCGTGCAGCACCGCCTTGACCGAGGTGTTGGTGTCGCTGGCGAGGCGCCGGAGCGCCGCGTCCAGGTCGTTGACGTCCACCGTGTACCGGCAGACCGCCGCCGCGCCGGACCGGTCGCCGAAGGCGTCCGGGAGGGTCAGCTTCGGCCGCCCGGTCACCACCGCCCGCCAGTGCTCGGCGGTCTCCGGCGAGCGCAGCGCCGCCAGCTCCCCGGCGACGTGGTCGGCGTACCGGACGGCGGGGGGCTCGTCCTGTTTCGGCGCCCCGCCGCGGCTGCGCCGGGCGTACTCGCCGAGCAGCTCGGCGAGCAGGGCGTTGAGGTCCCAGCCGCCCGTCACGAGGTGACTCACGGCGAGGGTCAGCCACCAGGCGCCGGCGTCGTCGGCGTGCGCGGCGACCCGCAGCAGCGCGGCATCCGAGTCCAGGTCGAAGGGGGTACGCCGCTCGGCGGCCAGGTGCTCCTCGTGATCCGCGGCCGGGTGCACGGCGACCGGCACGGCGACGCTCGCGCGCACCAGCTGCATCGGCACCGAGTAGCCCGTCAGGTCGACCGAGGTGCGCAGCGTCTCGTGCCGGGCGACCAGCGCGTCGACCGTCGCCTGGAGCGCGCGGGCGTCGAACGGCCGCCCGTCGTCGACCCGGATCGACTGCACGATGTGGTACAGCGACCTCTCGGGGTCCTTCTGGATCTCCACGGCCATGCCGACCTGCGCCTGCGTCGCCGGGTACGCGTCGACCAGGCCGCCGGGCAGCCTGGCCTGGTCGGCGGCGTCGATCAGCGCGTACGGCTCGACGGGGCGAAAGGCCCCCTCCTTGGGGGTGTCGGCCTCGGCGAGCGCGGTGACCAGACGGCGGATCGTGCGGTGCGCGAAGATGTCCCGCACGGTGACGTCGTGGCCGGCCGCGCGCAGCGACCCGACCAGGGTCACCGCCGTCATCGAGTCACCGCCCAGGTCGAAGAAGCTCTCGGTGACGCTGACCCGGTCGAGGTCGAGCACCCACGACCAGACGCCGGCCATCGCCGACTCCACCGGGCCGTTGGGCCGCTCGTAGCGGCCCCGGGCGTAGGACCGCGCGTCCGGCGCCGGCAGTTGCCGCCGGTCGACCTTGCCGTGCGGGTCCACGGGAACGGCGTCGATCGTGACGTACGCGGCCGGCACCGTCGCCTCGGGCAGCTCGGCCAGCAGCCGTTCGCGCAGCTCACCGGGGGTGGGCGCGGGCCCGCCGTCGGTGACGAGGTAGCCGACCAGGGTGCGCCGGCCGTCCTGCTCGCGGACCGCGGCGACCGCGTCGGTCACCCCGGGGCAGCCGCGCAGGGCCGTCTCGATCTCCCCCAGCTCGATGCGTACGCCGTGCAGCTTCACCTGCGAGTCGATGCGCCCCAGGAAGTCGACGGTGCCGTCGGGCCGCCACGCCGCCGCGTCCCCGGTGCGGTACAGCCGCGACCCGGGCGCGCCGTACGGGTCCGGCACGAACCGCTGCGCGGTCGTTCCGGGCGCCCCGAGGTAGCCCCGGGCCAGCCCCGTCCCGCCGATGCACAGCTCGCCGCGCACCCCGACCGGCACCGGTTGCAGGTGCTCGTCGAGCACCCGGACGGTGAGGTTGGTGAACGGGGTGCCGAGCGGCACCCGGGACAGTCCGGCCAGGGCGTCGGTGGTGCAGAGCCAGCTCGTGACGTCGACCGTGGTCTCGGCCGGGCCGTACGTGTTGTGCAGCTCGCAGCCGGGCAGCGCGGCCAGGAACGCCCGCGCCACGTCGACGGCGATCTCCTCGCCGCCGACGGCCACCGACCGCAGCGACCGGCAGCCGCCGATCCCCTCGGCCAGCAGCGCGGACAGCATGCTCGGCACCAGCTCGACGGCGGTGACGCCCTCGCGGACGATCAGCTCCCGCAGGTACGCGGGGTCGCGGTGCCCGCCGGGGCGGGCCACCACGATCCGGGCGCCCGCCGACAGGGCCGCGTAGACCTCGGCCGGGGAAACGTCGAAGCCGATCTCGGTCTTCTGGAGCAGCACCGCTTCTTCGTCGAGGCGGTTGATCCGCCGGCCGGCGTACGCGGAGCGGTTGACCAGCGCCCGGTGCGGCACGAGGACGCCCTTGGGTTGGCCGGTCGAGCCGGAGGTGTAGATGACGTAGCAGCCACTGTCGGCGTGGGTGACCGGCTCGGGGTCGGTGGCCGGCTGGCCCGCCCAGGCGTCCGGCTCGTCGAGCAGCACGGTGGCCGCCTCGGCCGCCGGGAGCTGACCGCGCAGCTCGGCGGTGGTGAGCAGCACCGGGGCCGCCGCGTCAGCCAGCATGAACGCCAACCGCTCCGCCGGGTACGACGGATCCAACGGCAGGTACACCCCACCCGCCTTGTGCACCGCCAGCATCCCCACGACCTGCTCCACCGACCGGTGGGCGCACACCCCGACGAGGACCTCCGGCCCCACCCCCAGCTCCCGCAGGTGGTGCGCCAACCGGTTCGCCCGGGCGTTCAGGTCCCGGTAGCTGACGCGGGTGCCGTCGCAGGTGATCGCCACCGCGTCCGGCCGCCGCGCCGCCTGCGCCTCGAACGCCGCCGGGGCGTACCCGCCGACCTCGGCGGTGCCGCCGGACGACCAGCCCTCGACCTCGTCGCGTTCGGCCGCCGGAAGGCGGACGGCGACCGCGTCGCCCTCGGGGTCGGCCACCATCGCCGCCAGCACCTCGCGGAACATCGCCCCCACCCGGGCCAGCGCGGCGGGACCGAAGGCGTGGCTGTCGCCGACCAGGTCGAGGAAGCCGCCGGCGGCGGTCACCTGGAGGGCGAACTCGGTGCCGCCCTCCCCGGCGATCGCCTCGAAGTCGACGGACTCGTCGGCGACCGCCCCGGCCCGGCGGAATTCGGTGTAGTCGAAGACGACGTCGATCGGGCGGGACCCGGCGCCGGCCATCCGCTGCACCGCCGGCAGCGGGTACCGCCGGTGCGGCCACAGCTCCACCTCGCGGTCGAAGACCGACCGCACCAGCTCCCGCCACGTGCCGGCACCCCGGGCGTGCGCGAACGGCAGCACGTTGATGTACATGCCGTGCACCCGCTCGGCGCCCCGCACCTCGGGCCGCGCGTCGCACACCAGGCCCGTGTAGAACCGCCCCTGGTCGGTGAGCTGGCTCATCACCTTCAGGTGCGCGGCGTGCAGCACCGACTTGGGCGACACGTCGAGGGTCGACGCCAGCGCGCGCAGCTTCGGCTCCAGGTCCTGGTAGCTGACCCGGGTCCGCAGGCTCTCGCGCGGGCCGTCGGTGCGGCCCCAGCCGTCCGGCGTGGTGAAGCCGGCGTACGTGTCGACGATGCCCCGCCAGTACGCCTCATCCTCGCCGCCCTTCAGCGCGGCCAGTTCGGCGGCGACGAAGTCGGCGTACCGGACGGCGGTCGGCTCCGGCGACTCGGGCACCATGCCGGCGCTGCGCCGCTCGTAGCAGCCGATCAGCTCGACCAGGAGAGTGTTCAGGTCCCAGCCGCCGGTGACCAGGTGGCTGACGGCGACGGTGAGCCACCAGCCCCGCTCGTCGGTGCGGTGGGCGGCGACCCGCAGCAGCGGCGCCGGCTGGTCCAGCGCGAAGGGCCGGGCCCGTTCCGCGTCGACGTACGCCCGCAGCCGCGCCTCGACGTCGTCGCCGGTCAGCTCCGTCACCCGTACGTCGACGGGCGCCTCGGCGTGCACGAGCTGCACCGGCACCGAGTAGCCGGTGAGGTCGAACGAGGTACGCAGCGTCTCGTGCCGACCGACCACGTCCCGCACGGCGGCCCGCAGCGCGTCGACCGAGAACGGCCGGCCACTGTGCACCCGGAAGCAGCGCACGATGTGGTACAGCGACTTGCCGGGGTCCTTCTGGATCTCCACGGCCATGCCGACCTGCGCCTGCACGGCCGGGTAGGCGTCCACGAGGCCGGCGGGCAGCGCGGCCCGGTCGGCGGCGGTCAACAGGGAGAAGGGCGCGACGGCCTGGAAGGCCGGGGCCGCCGGGGCGGCGTCCTTGGCGGAGAGGTGCCCGGCCAGGGCGGCGACCGTGCGGTGCACGAAGACGTCCCGGACGGCCACCCCGAAGCCTGCCGCCCGCAGCGCGCCGACCAGGGCGACCGCGCGCAGCGAGTCGCCGCCGAGGTCGAAGAAGCTCTCCCGGGTGCTGACCTGTTCGAGGTTGAGCACCTGGCCCCAGATCCCGGCGAGCTGGCTCTCCAGCTCGGTCTCCGGGGCGACGTGTGCCCGCTCGACGGGCACCGCCGCCTCCCAGAGGGCGGGGCGGTCGACCTTGCCGTTGGCGTTGAGCGGGATCGCCTCCACGGCGACGAACTCGGCCGGGATCATGTACTCCGGCAGGTGCTCCGCGCACCGCTGCCGGATCCGGTCCAGCAGGCCCGGCGTCGCCGGCGCGGCCGGGCGGTAGAACGCCACCAGCCGGGCGTCGCCCTCGGCGGCCGATCCGGAGACCAGGGCGACCGCGTCGGCCACGCCGTCGGTGCCCTCCAGGACCGTCTCGATCTCGCCGAGTTCGATCCGGTAGCCGCGGATCTTCACCTGGTGGTCGACCCGCCCGACGAACTCCACCGCCCCGTCGGGCAACCGCCGCACCAGGTCCCCGGTCCGATACATCCGCGCCCCGGCCGCGGTTCCGGGCTCGTTGCCGGCTGCGGCGAACGGGTCGGGCACAAAACGCTCCGCCGTCAACGCCGGCTGACCCGCATAACCGCGAGCCACACCCACGCCACCGACGTACAGCTCACCGACCACACCCACCGGCGACAGTTGGAGGTCGCGGTTGAGCACGTACATCGTCATGCCCGGCAGAGCACGACCGATCGGCACCACCGGACCCGCCTGCTCCACGTCCACCGGGAAGATGCACGTGCCCACACTCGCCTCGGTCGGCCCGTACTCGTTGACCAACCCACCCGCACCCAACAACCCCAACCACCGGTTCGCCAACGCCGCAGGCAACGCCTCACCCGCGACCACCACCACCGGCGCCAACGACGCCAACGCCTCATCCGACAACTGCCGACCAAGAATCTCCAGATGACCCGGCGTCAACTTCAAGAAACTGAACGGCCCCGACGACGCCAACACCGCACCCAACTCGGCCAGATCCACATCCTGACCCACCATCACCACACGCTGACCCGCCACCAACGGCGCCCACAAATTCGGCACCTGCAAGTCGAACGCCACCGACGAGAACACCGCACAACCACCCGCACCACGCGACACCAACTCACCCGCCGCCCACCGCACATGATTCGCCAACCCCCGGTGCGACACCTGCACACCCTTCGGCCGACCCGTCGACCCCGACGTGAAAATCACATACGCCAACTCGTCGAGGTCGATCGGCCCGGGCAGGGCCGCGCGCACGGCACCGTCGGCCGTGACCTCCTCGGCGCCGTCGTCCACGATCTCGTCCACCCGGAGCACGTCGACCCCGGCGCCGGCGAACCTGTCCGCGTACCGCTGCGAGGTGATCGCGACGCGGGCGCCAGCGTCGGCGAGCATCGCGGCGATGCGACCCGGCGGGTACGACGGATCCACCGGCACGAACGCCGCACCCGCCTTCCACACCCCCACCATCGACGCCACCAGCTCGGCGCCCCGGTCCAGCAGCACACCCACCACCGCACCGGCACCCACGTCCCGGCCGACCAGGCTCCGCCCGATCGCGGCGGCGCGGGCGTCCAGGCCCGCGAAGTCGACCGACCGACCGTCCGGCTCGGACACGGCCTCCGCCGACGGCGCTTCGGCCGCCCGCGCCTCGAACTCGGCGAGGACCGAACGCGACACGGGTTCCACCGCCGACGCCCCGTCGGCCAGCACCACCGACGCCTCACCCGGAGGCAGGCACACCACCGACGCGTCACCGTCCACGTCGGCGACCATCGCCTCCAGCACCGCCCGGTACATGCCACCGAGCCGCAGGACGTTGGGGTAGCTGACCTGGTGCGGCCGGGCCAGGATGTTGAGCACCCCGCCGAGGGTGGAGACGTGCAGGCCGAACTCGCCGCTGGCCTCGTAGATGGCGTCCTCGAAGTCGACCCGCTCGGTGTCGACCTGCTCGAAGTCGAGGTAGTTGAAGAGGATCTCGATCGGCCGACGCCCGTCGCCCAGGCGCTGCACGGCCGGCAGCGGGTAGCGGCGGTGCGGCCACAGCTCCAGTTCCCCGGCGAAGGTGTTGCGGATCAGCTCCCGCCAGGTACGCGCGCCCGCGTCGTGCACGAACGGCAGCGTGTTCAGGTGCATCCCGTAGACCCGGTCGGCGCCGGTCACCTCGGGCCGGCCGTGGCTGACCAGTCCGCTGGTGAACACGGGCTCGGCGGTGAGCTGGCTCATCACCTTCAGGTGCGCGGCCAGCAGCACGCTCTTCAGCGACGTGTCGGTACGGCTGGCCAGCTCGCGCAGGTCGTCCATCAGGTCATGCAGAGGGACGCGGGTGCCGCACTCGTACTCCGGGACCGACTCGTCCTCGCCCCAGCCGGCGGGCAGCTCGAAGACCGGGCGGGCGACGACGTCCTGCCAGTAGTCGCGGTCCTCGGCCGCCGCCAGCGCCTCGATCTCGCCGGCGACGAAGTCGGCGTAGCGGACCGGGGGTGCCTCGAACGCCGCCGGTGCGCCGGTGTCGCGCAGGCTGCGGTAGTTGTCGAGGATCTCCATGAGCAGCGAGTGGTGGCTCCAGCCCTCGAGGATGCCGTGCGACATGGTCAGCACGAACCACCACGTGTCGTTGCGGCCGGCCGCCCCGGCGATGCGCATCTGCGGGACCTGGTCGGGGGTGAACGGCCGGGACCGCTCGGCGGCCAGGTACGCCCGCAGCCGGCTCTCGGCCTCCTCGTCCGTGCCGTCGCGCAGGTCGAGCAGCGTGACGTCGACGGGCACCTCGGCGTGCACGAGCTGCATCGGCACCGAGAAGCCGGTCAGGTCGAACGACGTACGCAGGATCTCGTGCCGGTCCACGACGGTCCGCACGGCCCGGCGCAGCGCGTCGCCGTCGAAGGCGTGCTCGTCGCGGATCGGGAACGCCGACACGTTGTGGTAGGTGCGCCGCTCCGAGTCGGAGAGGGTCACCACCAGCATGGCGAGCTGCACCTGCGCGCACGGGTACGCGTCGGCGAGCCCGGCGGGCAGCCTGGCCCGGTCGGCGTCGTCGAGCAGGCTGAACGGGGCGACGGCCCGGAAGGCGGGCGCCGCCTCCTGGTCGTCCCCGCCGGCGAGGTGCGCGGCCAGGGCGGCGACGGTGCGGTGCACGAAGACGTCGCGCACCGAGACCGGGTGCCCGGCGCCGCGCAGCGCGCCCACGAGCGCGATGGCGCTGATGGAGTGCCCGCCGAGGTCGAAGAAGCTGTCCCGGGTGCTGACCTGTTCCAACTGGAGCACCTGGCCCCAGATCTCCGCCAGCCGCTCCTCCAGCTCGGTCGCCGGGGCGACGTGCTGCCGCTGCGCGGGCACCGCGGTGTCCCACAGGGCGGCCCGGTCGACCTTGCCGTTGGCGTTGAGCGGGATCGCCTCCACGGCGACGAACTCGGCCGGGACCATGTACTCCGGCAGGTGCTCCGCGCACCGCTGCCGGATCCGGTCCGCCAGCTCCGTGGCCGGCGCGGCCGGCCGGTAGAACACCACGAGCCGGTCCGACTCGCCGACCAGGGCGACCGCGTCGCCGACGCCGTCGGTGCCCTCGACGACCGCTTCGATCTCGCCGAGTTCGATCCGGTAGCCGCGGATCTTCACCTGGTGGTCGACCCGCCCGACGAACTCCACCGCCCCGTCGGGCAACCGCCGCACCAGGTCCCCGGTGCGGTACATCCGCGCCCCGGCCGCGGTTCCGGGCTCGTTGCCGGCTGCGGCGAACGGGTCGGGCACGAACCGCTCGGCCGTCAGCGCCGGCTGACCCGCGTAGCCCCGGGCCACACCCACGCCGCCCACGTACAGCTCGCCGACCACACCCACCGGGGCAAGGTGCAGGTCCCGGTTGAGCACGTACATCGTCATGCCCGGCAAGGCCCGGCCGATCGGCACCACCGGACCCGCCTGCTCGGTCTCCACCGGGAAGATGCACGTGCCCACACTCGCCTCGGTCGGCCCGTACTCGTTGACCAGACCGCCCGCACCCAACAACCCCAACCACCGGTTCGCCAACGCCGCAGGCAACGCCTCACCAGCGACCACCACCACCGGCGCCAACGACGCCAACGCCTCATCCGACAACTGCCGACCAAGAATCTCCAGATGACCCGGCGTCAACTTCAAGAAACTGAACGGCCCCGACGACGCCAACACCGCACCCAACTCGGCCAGATCCACATCCTGACCCACCATCACCACACGCTGACCCGCCACCAACGGCGCCCACAAATTCGGCACCTGCAAGTCGAACGCCACCGACGAGAACACCGCACAACCACCCGCACCACGCGACGCCAACTCACCCGCCGCCCACCGCACATGATTCGCCAACCCCCGGTGCGACACCTGCACACCCTTCGGCCGACCCGTCGACCCCGACGTGAAAATCACATACGCCAACTCGTCGAGACCCGTGGCGCGCACCGGCAGGGGAACGTCCGTCTCCCCGATGTCCTCGACGCGCACGACCTCCACGTCGACCGGGGCGAACCGGTCGGCGTACCGCTGCGAGGTGATCGCGACCCGGGCGCCCGCGTCGGCGAGCATGGCCGCGATGCGGCCCGGCGGGTACGACGGATCCACCGGCACGAACGCCGCACCCGCCTTCCACACCCCCAGCATCGACGCCACCAACTCGACGCCCCGGTCCAGCAGCACACCCACCACCGCACCGGCACCCACACCCCGGGCGGCCAACCAGCGGGCGACCTGCCCGGCCCGGGCGTCCAGCCCCGCGAAGTCGATCCCCGCGCCGCCCGGCACCGACACCGCCTCCGCCGACGGCGTCTCCGCCGCCCGCGCCTCGAACTCGGCCAGCACCGAACGCGACAACGGCGCCACCGCCGACGCCCCGTCGGCCAGCACCACCGACACCTCACCCGGAGGCAGGCACACCACCGACGCGTCACCGTCCACGTCGGCCACCATGGCCTCCAGCACCGCCCGGTACATGCCACCGAGGCGGGCGACCTGCGGCACGCCGAGGTGGCGCAGGTTGGCCTCCAGCGTGAGGAAGCCGAGCCGGCTGATCACGCCGAGCGGGAACTCGTTGGGGCTGTCGTCGATCGAGTCGGCGTAGTCGATCTCGTCGGTGTCGATCTGGTGGAAGTCGTGGAAGCTGAACCGGACGTCCAGCATCCGGCCGCCGTCGCCGACCTCCCGCTGGAGCACCGGCAGCGGGTACCGGCGGTGCGGCCACAGCTCCAGCTCCCCGGCGAACGTCCGCCCGATCAGCTCCCGCCAGGTCCGCGCGCCCGCGTCGTGCACGAACGGCACCGTGTTCAGGTGCATGCCGTAGACGCGGTCGGCGCCGGCGACCTCGGGGCGGATGTTGGACACCAGCCCGGTGAAGAACGACCCCGACCCGGTGAGCTGACTCATCACCTTCAGGTGCGCGGCCAGCATCACCGACTTGAACGGCACGCCGGTCTGGCGGGCCAGCGCCCGCAGGCCCGGCTCCAGGTCGTGCAGCGGCACCCAGTGGTCGTACTGGGCGCCGTCGGCGGCGGTCGGGTCGCCCCAGCCCTCGGGCAGCACGAACCGGTCCCGGCCGGCGACCCGGTCGTGCCAGAAGGCGCGGTCCGTCCCCTCGCCGGTGGAGCGCAGCTCGGCGGCGACGGCGTCGGCGAAGCGCACCGGCGGCGCCGGGCGCGGTTCGACCGGCAGCCCGTCGCGGATCCGGTGGTACGCGCCGACCAGCTCCATCATCAGCGAGTGGTAGCTCCAGCCGTCCATGATCGGGTGGCACTCGGTGAGGGTGAGCCACCAGCTCCCGTCGGCGCAGACGCGCGCGTGCAGCCGGAACAGCGCCGGCTCGCCGAGGTCGAACATGTCGGCCCGCTCGGCGGCGATGAAGTCGCGCAGCTCCCGCTCCAGGCCGGCCCGGTCGTCGGCCTGCGCGCGGTCCATGCCGACCCGCATCTCGGCGGTGGCGTGCACGAGCTGCATCGGTACCGAGTAGCCGGTCAGGTCGAACGAGGTGCGCAGCACCTCGTGCCGCCGCACCAGCAGTGCGGCGGCCTCCCGGAACGCGTCGAGCGAGAACTCGCCGGCGTCGGGGATGCGGTAGGTGGTGGCGTTGAGGTAGTGGTTGTGCTCGTCGGCGAGCATCTCGGCGAGCATGCCGAGCTGCACCTGCGTGCACGGGTAGGCGTCGACGACGCCGTCGGGCAGCGCGGCCCGGTCGGCCTCGGAGATCAGCGCGAACGGCTCGGCGGCCGGCTCCGGCGCGGCCGGCGCGGGGCGTCCGGTGAGGAACTCCGCCAGCTCGGCGATGCTGCGGCGCTCGAAGAGGTCGCGCACCTGTACGTCGAAGCCGGCGGCCCGGATGGCGGCGGCGAGCGCCACGGCGCGGATCGAGTCGCCGCCGACGTCGAAGAAACCGTCCTCGACGCCGACCCGCTCCAGGCCGAGCAGCTCGGCCCAGATCGCGGCGAGCCGCTCCTCCACCTCCGTACGCGGCGCCAGGTAGGGCCGGTCGGTGGCGGTGACGGCCCTGTCGGGTGCGGGCAGCGCCCGCTTGTCGAGCTTGCCGTTGACGGTCAGCGGCAGCCGGGCCAGCGGGACGAACGCCGAGGGGATCATGTACTCGGGCAGGGTGCGGGCCAGCGCCGCGCGCACCTGCCCCGGCCGGGGCAGCTCCGCCTGCTCGTCGACGACCGAGTACGCCACCAGCCGCCGGTCGCCGGGGGTGTCCTCGCGGACGACGACCACGGCCTCGCGCACCCCGGGCAGGGCCGAGATGGCGGCCTCGATCTCGCCCAGCTCGACCCGGTAGCCCCGGATCTTCACCTGGTCGTCGATGCGGCCGACGAACTCCAGGCTGCCGTCGGCGCGCCGGCGGGCCAGGTCGCCGCTGCGGTAGAGGCGGGCGCCGGGCGGGCCGAACGGGTCGGGCACGAACCGCTGGGCGGTCAGCTCGGGCCGGTTCAGGTAGCCCCGGGCCACGCCGGGCCCGCCGACGTGGATCTCGCCGGTGACGCCGACCGGGACCGGGTTGCCGTACGGATCGAGCAGGTGGATGCTCAGGTCGGCCAGCGGGACGCCGACCGGGTTGGCGGTGCCGGTCAGGTCGTCGGGGCGCACCTCGTAGTAGGTGGCGTGCACGGTGATCTCGGTGATCCCGTAGAGGTTCAGCAGCCGGGGCGCGGCCAGCCCGCGCCGGGCCACCCAGGGGACGAGGTCGCCGTACTCCAGCTTCTCCCCGGCGAAGATGACCGCGCGCAGCGCGAGCCGGTCGACGCGGGGGTCGCCGTCGCGGGCCAGCCCCACCAGGCCGCGGAAGGCCGTCGGGGTCTGGTTGAGCACGGTGACCTGTTCCTCGACCAGCAGGTCGAGGAGGTCGCCGGGGGAACGGGTGACCTCGCGGGGCACGACCACCAGCCGGCCGCCGTGCAGCAGCGCGCCCCACAGCTCCCACACCGACACGTCGAAGGCGTACGAGTGGAACAGCGGCCACACGTCGGCGGGGCCGAAGTTGAGGTCGTCCTGCGCCACGGTCGTCAGGCGCAGCACGTTGGCGTGGGTCAGGTACACGCCCTTGGGGCGGCCGGTCGACCCGGAGGTGTAGATGACGTAGATCAGGTTTTCGGGGTCGACGGCGACGCCCGGGTCGGTGCCGGGGCGCCCGGCGATCTCCCCGGCGTGCCCGGGGTCGTCCAGCACCACCACGACGCCGTCGAAGTCGGCGAACCGCGCCCGGTGGGCCTCGGTGGTCACCACGATCCGCGCCGCGGCATCGGTCAGCATGAAGTCGAGCCGGTCGGCGGGGACGCCGGGCTCCACCGGCAGGTACGCCGACCCGGACTTCAGCACGCCCAGCAGGGTGGAGACCAGCTCCGCGCGGCGGTCCAGGCAGACCGCCACCAGCCGCTCCGGGCCGGCGCCGAGGGCCCGCAGGTGGTGCGCCAGCCGGTTCGCGGTGGCGTCCAGTTCGGCGTACGTCCAGCGTCGCGCGCCGTCCACGACGGCGGTCGCGTCGGCGTGGGCGGCGGCGGTGGCGGCGAAGACGCCGTGCACCGTGCCGGTCACCGGCGTGGCGGGGCGGGCCGGGGCGCGGGTCGCCGCCGCGAGCTCGGCGTCGTCGAGGATGCGCAGCTCGGAGATCCGGGCGTGCGGGTCGGCCCCGACGTGCTCCAGCAGCCGGCCGAGGTGGTCGGCCATCCGCCGCACGGTGGCGTCGTCGAACAGCGCGGTCGCGTACTCCAGGTGCCCGCGCAGGCGGCCGTCGGCGCCCTCGACGACGTGCAGTTGCAGGTCGACCTTGGCGACCCGGGTGGGCAGCCAGAGCGTCTCGGCGGCGAGGCCCGCCGGCCAGGCGCCGCCGGGAGCGTCGTCGCCCAGGGTGAAGGCGACCTGGTAGAGCGGGGTGCGGGACAGGTCCCGTTCCGGTTCGAACTCGTCGACCAGCAGCGCGAACGGCACGTCGGCGTGGGCGAAGGCGTCGCGCACCGTGGCGCGGGTGCCGCGCAGCAGGTCGGCGAAGGTGGGGTCCCCCGTCCAACTGCCCCGCAGGACGAGGTTGTCGATCCCGTACCCGACCAGGTTGCGCAGCTCGGCGCGGTCGCGCACGGACGTCACGCTGCCCACGGGGATGTCGGTCCGGCCGGTGTGGCGCGACAGCAGCGCCTGGAAGGCGGTGAGCAGGGTGACGAAGAGGGTGGTCTCCGCGCCGCGGGCGATCTCTCGCAGCGCGGCGGAGAGGTCGGCGGAGAGCGCGAACGGGACCGACGCGCCCCGCCAGTCGCGCACGCGGGGCCGGGGCCGGTCGGCGGGCAGCTCCAGCGGGGCGATGCCGGCGAGGCGGTCGCGCCAGTGCTCCAGGTGCCGCTTCAGCGGCTCGCCGCGCAGCCGGTCGCGCTGCCACGCGGCGAAGTCGGCGAACTGCACGGCCGGCGGCGTCAGCGGCGAGGACTCGCCCCGGACGTACGCGCCGTACAGCTCGGCCAGGTCGCCGAGGAGCACCGCCGTGGAGGGCGCGTCGCAGGCGATGTGGTGGAGCACCAGCACCAGCAGGTGCTCGGCCTCGTCCAGGCGCAGCAGCGTCGCCCGTACCGGCCACTCGGTGGCCAGGTCGAAGCCGGTGGCGGTCAGCTCGGCCGTCGCCTCGGCGACCCGGTCGTCGCGCTCGGACCCGGCCACCCCGGAGAGGTCGACCAGCGGCAGCTCCTGCGGGCGGGGCTCGTCGACGACCTGCACCGGCGTCAGGTCGGCCATCGCGTACCGGGTGCGCAGGATCTCGTGCCGGGCGATCAGGGCGTCCCACGCCCGGGCCAGCGCGGCCCGGTCCAGCGGGCCGCGCAGCCGCAGCGCCGAGGAGACCAGGTACTCCGGGCTGGTGGGGTCCAGCCGGTTGAGGAACCACATCTGCTGCTGGCCGAAGGAGAGCGGGAGGTCGCCCGAGCGGTCGACGGTCGGGATCCCGGCGCGCCGACCGGCGGCCCGGCCCGCCAGCCGGCGTTGGACGAGCGACTCGCGCAGGTTGGGCTGGTTCGCGGTCGAGGTCATGCCTGGTGCTCCTTGGTCTGCCGCAGGTCTTCGGTCAGGTCGGCGTCGGACAGCGCGTCCACCTCGGCCCGGATGAGGTCCTCCACCGCGCCCGCCATCGCCTCGACGGTCGGGTGCTCGAAGACGAGCCGGAGCGACACGTCGAGGTCGAACTCCTCCTGGAGGCCGGCGACCAGCCGGCCCGCCAGCACGGAGTGCCCGCCCATGGCGAAGAAGTTGTGCCGTACGCCGACGGGCACGCCCAGCAGGTCGCTCCAGATCGCGCAGAGGCGTTCCTCGACGACCGTGCGCGGCGCGACGAGGCCGTCCTCGGTGCCGGCGGCGCCGGTCGACACGGCGTCGGAGAGCAGGTTGAGCAGGGCGGCGCGGTCCACCTTGCCGTTGGCGTTGAGCGGGATCTCGGCCACCGGCACGAGCAGGCTCGGCGTCATGTAGTCGGGCAGCAGCCGGGCGCAGTGCGCGGCCAGGTCGGGCGCCTCGCCCCGGTGGAAGGCGACCAGCCGCTCCTCGTGGACGACGACCGCGCACCGGGTCACCCCGGGGTGTTCCTCGACGACGGCGCGGATCTCGCCGAGTTCGATGCGGTAGCCGCGCACCTTCACCTGGTCGTCGGCCCGGCCGACGAAGTCCATCACCCCGTCGGGGCGCATCCGGACCAGGTCCCCGCTGCGGTACAGCCGGCTGCCCGGCGGCCCGTACGGGTCGGGCACGAACCTCTCCGCGGTGAGGTCCGGCCGGCCGGCGTACCCGGTGGCCAGGCACTCCCCGCCGATGTACAGCTCGCCGACGACCCCGACCGGGAGCAGCCGCAGCGCGTCGTCGAGCACCCGGACGGTGGTGTTCGCCATCGCCCGGCCGATCGGCACGATGTCGGTGGTCTGCGGCGTCTCGACCGGGTGGGCCGTCATGATGACGGTGGTCTCGGTCGGCCCGTAGCTGTTGGTGAGGCCACCCGGCCCGAGCCGGTCCAGCCACCGGTTGGCGGTCTCCTTGCGCAGCGCCGCGCCGGCCGTCCAGATCAGGCCGGAGAGCTGACCCGCCTGCTCGTCGTCGAGCTGCTCGGTGAGCAGTTCCAGGTGCGGCGGGGTCATGATGAACCGGTCGAACGGGCCGGCCTTGACGAGCAGGGCGCCCAGTTCGGCGATGTCGAGGGCGGCGGGCAGCAGGGTCACCGCCTGACCCGAGACCAGCGGGCTGAACAGGTTGGGAATGGACAGGTCGAAGGCGATGGTGGTGAACAGCGGCGCGCCGTCGCCCCGTCCCCCGCGCGCGCCCCGGTCGCCCAGGGCCTCGGTCTCGACGGCGCAGGCGAGGAAGTTGGACACCGCCCGGTGCGGCAGCGCCACGCCCTTGGGGCGGCCGGTCGACCCGGAGGTGAACAGCACGTAGGCCGTCTCCTCCGGGTCGGTGTCCCGGTCCGGCCGGTGGGTGGGGCCGGCGCAGACCATCAGCCGGTGGGTGTCCACGTGCAGGGTCGGCACGGTGAACCTTGGCGCGTACGCCGCCTGGGTGACGCCCAGCTCCACGCCGGCGGTGGCGAGCATGTGCCCGATCCGCTCGGCGGGGTACGACGGGTCGAGCGGCAGCACGGCCGCGCCCGCCTTCCAGGCGCCGAGGATCGCCGCGACCAGGTCGACGCCCCGGTCCAGCAGCACGGCCACCACCGCGCCCCGGGCGACGCCCGAGCGCCGCAGGTGGTGGGCGAACTGGTTGGCCCGGTCGTCCAACGTCGCGTAGGTGGTGGTGAGGTCGCCGTGCCGCAGCGCCACCGCGTCCGGCGTCCGGCGTCGCTGGGCCTCGAAGAGGTCGCAGACGGTCGCGGCGGAGCGGGGCACGGTGGGCCCGTGCACCTCGTGCAGGAGCAGGTGGCGCTCGCCCGGCGAGAGCAGGTCGAGGTCGTCGAGCGGGGTGCCCGGCTCGGCCACCGCCGCGGCGAGCAGCCGGACGAAGTGCTCGGCCATCCGCCGCACGGTCGACTCGTCGAACAGGGCGGTGGCGTACTCCAGGCTGCCGGCCAGGGTGCCGTCGGGGCGGGGCCAGACGTGCATCGTGAGGTCGGTCTTGGCGATCCGGGCCGCCCGGCGCAGGGCGTCCAGCAGGGCCTCGTCGTCGGTCGACTGGCCGGTGATGCCGCCCTCCTGGGCGTTGAGCATCACCTGGTAGAGCGGGGTGCGGGAGAGGTCGCGGACGTCGACGAGGTCGTCGACCACCCGCTCGAAGGGCAGGTCCTGGTGGGCGAGGGCGGCCAGGGTCCGGGACCGCACGGCCCGCAGGGCCGCCTCGAACGGGGCTGCCGGGTCCAGGGTGCAGCGCACCACCACGGGGTTGAGGAAGACCCCGGCGATCTGTTCCGCCTCGGCGGGGCGTCGACCGGAGGTGGGCGCGCCGACGGCGACGTCCCACTGCCCGCTGTAGCGGGCCAGCAGCGTGGCGAAGCCCGCCAGCATGGTCATGAACGGGGTCGCCGAGCAGCGCCGGCCCAGCGCGGTCAGCTTCTCCGCGAGCTGCGCCGGCACCTCGAACTCGACGTGCGCCCCGCGCGGGTCGCGCTCGGCCGGCCGGGGCCGGTCCAGCGGGAGGGTCAGCTCGGGCACCCCCGCCAGGTGTTCGCGCCAGAAGCCGAGCTCCCGCTCGACCCGGTCGTCGGTGAGGTACCCGCGCTGCCAGGCCGCGTAGTCGGCGTAGTGCACCGTCAGCTCCGGCAGGTCGGGCTCCCGGCCGGCGGCGCCGGCCGCGCAGAGTTCCCGCAGGTCCCGCTCCAGGACCCCGGCGGTGGTCGCGTCGGAGGCGATGTGGTGCAGCGCCACCAGCAGCAGGTGGTCCGCCCCGGCCGAGGTGACCAGGGTGGCCCGCCACAGCGGCCCGGTGCGCAGGTCGAAGCCCCGGCCGAGCTGCGCGTCGACGAGGTCGACGAGCGGGACCTCGGCGGCGTCACGGATCGTGAGGTCGACGGGGCCGGGCGGGTCGATCCGCTGGTGCGGCTCGCCGTCGTGGGTCAGGTAGCGGGTGCGCAGCGCCTCGTGCCGGGCCTCGAGCGCGGTCAGCGCCGCCCGTACGGTGTCGTGGGTCAGCGAGCCGGGCAGGCGCAGGTAGAGCGGCACCACCCACTCGGGGCTGCCCGGGTGCAGCTGGTCCAGCAGCCACAGCCGCCGCTGGGCCGGGGAGAGCGGCAGCGCGCCGGTGCGGGGCACCGGGACCACCGCCAGCGTCGCGGGGTCGCCGTCGGTCAGCAGGGCGGCCTGCGCCTCGACGGTGCTCGCGGCGAGCAGCTCCCTCAGCTCGATGCGCACGCCGGACTCGGCGGCGAGGCGGCTGGCGAGGCGGACGGTCACCAGCGACGATCCGCCGAGCTGGAAGAGGTCGTCGTGCACCCCCACCCGGTCGACGTCGAGCAGCTCCTGCCAGAGCCGGGCGACCAGGCGCTCGGCGTCGGTGCGCGGGGCCAGGTAGGCCGTGCGGTCGGTGGTCTCGACGGGCGGCAGCGCGGCCCGGTCGACCTTCCCGCCGGTGGTCAGCGGGAACTCCGCCACCGGAACGAACACGGCCGGCACCAGTGCGTCGGGCAGCCGGTCGGTCAGGAAGGCCCGCAGCTCCGGGCTGCTCAGGGGGCGTCGGCTGGCGACGTACGCGGCCAGCCGGGGGCTGCCGCCGGGCTCGGCGAAGCCGACGACGACCGCCCGCCGGACGTCGGGGTGGGCGGCCAGCGCGGCCTCCACCTCGCCCGGCTCGATGCGTACCCCATTGATCTTGAGCTGGTCGTCGGCGCGGCCGACGAACTCCAGGCTCCGGTCCGAGCGCCACCGGACCTGGTCGCCGGTGCGGTAGAGCCGCGCGCCGGGCGGCCCGTACTCGTCCGGAACGAACCGCTCCGCGGTCAGGTCGGGCCGGTTGAGGTACCCGCGGCCGAGCCCGGCCCCGCCCACGTAGAGGTCGCCGACCACGCCGATCGGCACCGGCCGCCGGTTGGCGTCCAGCACCTGGAGGCGGAGGTTGTCCAGCGGCCGGCCGATCGGCACCGGCCCGGTGCGCTGGTCGAGGTCGACCTGCTGGGCGGTCACGTCGATGGCGCACTCGGTCGGGCCGTAGGTGTTCCAGACCCGGGTCCCGGGCGCCACCGCCAGCCGCTGGCACAGCTCGGCGTGCAGCGGCTCGCCGGCGGAGAAGACCAGCCGCAGCGTGGTGCACCTCGGCCAGTCCGGCTCCTCCGTCACCAGCTGCAGCACCGAGGGCACGCCCTGGAGCACGGTCGCCCCGGACCGGACGACCGCCGCCACCAGCGCCGCCGGGTCGCGTTCGGCGCCGTCCGGCGCGAGCGCCACCGTCGCCCCGCAGATCAGCGGGGCGAAGAACTCCCAGCCGGCCGCGTCGAAGCTCACCGCGGTCTTCTGCAACACCCGGTCCGCCGGCGACAGGCCGTGCTGCCGGACCGTCCAGGCCACCCGGTTGCCGATGGCCCCGTGGGTGACGACCACGCCCTTGGGACGGCCGGTCGACCCGGAGGTGTAGATGACGTACGCCGCGTTGTCGGGGTCGATGCGGATTGCCGGCGCGGTGTCCGGTCCGGCCGCGATCCGCGCCCGGTCGGCGTCCAGGCAGACCACGTGGGACGGCCCGGTCAGGGCGTCGTCGCGCAGGTCGGTCTGGGTGAGCACGACGTCCACCCCGGTGTCGGCGACGATCCACCGTCGCCGGTCCACCGGGTGCGCCGGGTCCAGCGGCAGGTACGCGCCGCCGGCCCGCCACACCCCGAGCAGGGCGACCACGAGGTCGACCCCCCGGCGCAGGTACACGCCGACCGTCGACTCCGGACCGACGCCCAGCCCGACCAGGTGCTGGGCGAGCTGGTTGGCGCGCCGGTCGAGTTCGGCGTAGCCGACCCGTACGTCGCCGGCGAGCACCGCGGTCGCGTCGGGCGTCGCCGCGGCCTGGCGGGCGATCAGGTCCGGCAGGACGACGGGGTCGACCGTGCCCGCTCCGGCGGCCGGCAGGGTGGACAGAGGGGTGCTCATCGGGGTGCTCCTCCGGGGTGGGGGGTCGATCGCGGACGGCCGGGGGTCACGCCTGCCGTGGGCCTGTCAGACGGACGCGCCGTCCATGCGCAGGCGCAGGCTCTTCGGCCGCATGTCGGTCCAGAGCTCGTTGATCCGGCTGAGGCACTCGTCCCGGGTGCCCTCGGTGCCCTCGGCCCGCCAGCCGGCCGGCAGCGCCCGGTCGCTCCACCAGATCGAGTACTGCTCCTCGTCGTTGAGCACCACCAGGTAGCTGCGGTCGTCGTCGCTCATGTTCTCTCCCTCGTGGGTCGCGCGGTCGCCACGGCGGCGGCCGGTACGGGTGTGAAGTCGTCGATCCGCACGCCGAGGCCCCGCTGGGCCGCCGTGCGGCGGACGTGTTCGGCCAGCGCGATGTCCAGCACGCCCAACCCGAACGGCGAGACCACCACCGGTCCGTCGCCCGGGGGCAGCGCCGCAGCGCCGGCCAGCCGGCCGATGGTGGTGTGGATGAAGTCCCGGCCTCCGGTGAGCTGCTCGGCCAGGTGCAGCGAGGTCCGCTCGCGGCACACGTGGTCGGGGTCGTCGACGACGTTGCGGGCCGCCAGGATCGCCTCGGGGTGCAGGTCCCGCAGCGACAGGTGCAGGACCACGCTCCCCGGCTGGCAGGCGGTCAGCTCCAGGTGCGGTTCGCTGGCGGTGGTGGCGATCGAGACCAGCCGGTGGGCGGCCAGGGCCTGCTCGGCGCTCGCCGCCACGCTGATCGTCGTGGCCGGCAGCAGGGCCGCCGCGCGGGCGGCGAACGCCTCGGCCCGGCGCGGGTCGGTGTCGTGCAGCACCAGCGAGGCCGGCGGGGTCAGGGCCACCGTCAGGAAGCGCAGCACCTGCTCGTTGATCAGCCCGCAGCCGATCAGCGCCAGGCCGTCCGGGCGGCGCTCGGCGGTCAGCAGCTGCGCGGCGAGGGCCGCGCCGGCCGCGGTGCGCCGGGCGGAGACGACCGATCCCTCGATCACCGCCTCGGGCTGGCCGGTCTCCAGCGAGTTCAGCACGATGGCGGCGCTGGCGCGGTCCAGGCCCCGCTCGATGTTGGCCGGGAACGAGGAGATCCACTTCATGCCGGCGGCCGGCGGATCGGAGCCCAGGTACGCGGGCAGGCCGATGATGCGGTTGCGGGCGGCGTCGGGGAAGCGCAGGAAGACCGAGTGCGGCACGCTGGTGCGGCCCTGCTCGTGCAGGAGGTACGCCTGCCGGACGAGGTCGATGACCCGGGCCTCGTCGCCGTCGAGCACGTCCCGGACCACGGCATGGCCGATGATCAGCATTTTTCGCCCTTCCACAGGTGGCTGACCTCGCCGAACTGTTCGGTCACCCAGCGATCGGAGTAGATGGTGTCGAGGTAGCGGTCGCCGTTGTCCGGGAAGATCAGGACGCTGGTGCTCCCGGCGGGCAGGTCGGCCATGCGGCGCCGCAGCGCGGCCACCGTCGCCCCGGAGGATCCGCCGGCGAGGATGGCCTCCCGGACCGCCAGCAACCGGCAGCCGACCACGCAGTCGAGGTCGGAGACGTGCAGCACCTCGTCCGGCCGGGCGTTGGCGGCCAGCGGCGGCACCACCGAGGCGCCGTGCCCGGGGATCAGCCGGGGCGCGGGCGGGTGGCCGAAGATCGCGCTGCCGACGGCGTCGACCGCGACGATCCGGGTGCGGTGGCCGTTCTCGCGCAGGTAGTCGGCGCAGCCGACCAGGGTGCCGCAGGTGCCGGTGGAGCAGAACAGGTAGTCGACCTGGCCGTCCAGCTCGGTCATGATCTCGGCCATGGTCTGCCGCTGGGCCCGGGCGTTGAGCGGGTTGGTGTACTGGTCCGGGCGGTAGGCGCCGGGCACGGTCTCCACCAGCTCGCGCACGCGGCGGCGCCGGACCGCGAGATACTCGCCGGTCACCGGGTCGGGGTGCTCGATCATGTCGATCTCGGCCTGGTACGCGGCCAGCACCGCCAGGTTCTGCCGGGTGGTCTTCGGGTCCACCACGCAGATGAACCGGATCCCGAAGTACGCGCAGATCTGGGCCAGGCCGATGGCGAGGTTGCCGGAGCTGGACTCCACCACCACGGACCGTCCCGGCACCAGTTCGCCGGATTCGATCTTTCCGCGCAGCATGTTCAGCGCGGCCCGGTCCTTGATGCTCCCGCCCGGATTGAACTGTTCGAGTTTCGCGTACGCCCGGGCAGGAAATTCGGGAAACAACCGGTCCAGGCGCACCAGGGGCGTGTTGCCGACCGTGGAGAGAATTCCCTGATCCATTTCAACCCCCTCTCCGGGCTGACGGAAGGTCGCCCGCATCCGCCGTGCGGGCGCTGTGCGGCACCAGTCGACGACGGGCGCCGGATGACCGGGGTGCTCAGCTCATGCCGAGTTCGAGCAGCATCCGCTCGTCGACGTCGCCGGCCAGGCGGGCGTCGGCCACCGTCGCGGCCGGGTCGGCGCAGGCCGCGCCGAGCAGGGCCAGGTACTGGTCGAAGAGCCGCTCGACGGTGGCGCGGTCGAGCAGGTCCCGGTCGTAGTTGAACTCGGTACGCAGGGCCAGGTCGGGCAGCTGGTGCACCGTCACGGCGAGGTCGAACTGCCCTTCGTCGTACGGCACCACCAGCTGGCGGACCCGGTGCCCGACGAATCCGTTGCTCGTGTCGGACAGGGTGTCGCCGTGCTGCCGGGTGAGCAGCGTGATGGTGACCCGCACCAGCGGGTCCCGGTCCCGGCGGGCCGCCTGGACCAGGGGGAACGGGTAGGCGGCGCGTGCCACGCCCTCCGAGAGCTGGCGTCCTGCGGCGGCGATCGCCGTCGCGAAGGTGGTGCCCGGGGTGAACGACGACCGCAGCACGACCGGGTTCACCAGCATCCCGACGACCTCCCGCAGCGCCCGCCCCCGCCGCAGCGAGACCGGGCAGCCGATGGTGAACTCGCCCTGCCCCGTGCACCGGTGCAGCAGCGCCTCGAAGACGCCGAGCAGGACCGTGAACGGGGTCACCGCCAGGGTGGCGGCCGTGGCGCGTACCTGCCGGGCGACGTC
>NZ_WAAS01000093.1:0-22753 GCF_008806585.1 Micromonospora sp. AMSO12t | reverse complement strand
GCCACGACCGCACCCCGCGCCGAACCCGATGGTCCCGCTGGCGCAACTGCGCGCGCAGGACGTCCCCGACCTGCCGCGCCCCGGGGCGGTCACGGCCGCCGGGAGCCACGTCGGCGGGCCGCTGCTCTGGCCGGCCGACGAGCCCTGGCCCACCTGCGAGGCGCCGCACATGGTGCACGAGGAGGTGCCGGTCCCGGCCGACCTGGTGGAGCGGATGCGGGCGGCGGAACGCGGGCGCACGCAGTCGCACGTCCTGGCCGAGGGCGAGGTCGAGCTGCACCGGGAGATCGCCACCCTGGTCGGCCCGGGCTTCACCGGCTGGGGCTCGCGCGATGGCGGCCCGGTCGTCGGCTACCGGTACGTGCCACGACCGCACCCCGCGCCGAACCCGATGGTCCCACTGGCGCAACTGCGCGCGCAGGACGTCCCCGACCTGCCGCGCCCCGGCGGGGCGGACCTGTTGCAGGTGTTGTGGTGCCCGTTCGAGCACGCCGAGGGCCCGTGGGGGCCGACGGTGGAGCTGCGCTGGCGGCGGGAGGCGGACCTGACCGATCTCCTCGGCCAGCCGCCGCGCGGCGAGATCGGGAACGACGAGTACGTGCCCCGGCCGTGCCGGCTGCACCCGGAGCAGGTCGTCGAGTACCCGTACCCGCAGGAACTGCCGGAGGCCCTGCGGACACTGGTCGACGAGCAGGACGAGGAGGGCGAGTACGACGACGACAACTACGTCGACACCCTCATGGCGCCCGGCTGGAAGGTCGGCGGCTACGCCGACTGGAGCCTCACCGACCTGCGCCCGACGCCGTGCCCCTGCTGCGGCGGCCCCACCACGCTGGCCCTCGTCGTCGCCTCCTCGGAGCGGGGCACCGGCCGGTGGCAGCCGACGCGGACGGACGGCGAGCCGGACCACGACCCGTACGAGCCGACCGGGGTCGTCGTCGGCCGGCACGGCGCGCTGCGCATCTTCGTCTGCCTGAGCTGCCCTGACACACCGTTCCTCCTCGACCAGCAGTGACCGCTGCCGCCACCGACCCGGCTCCGCGGCGCCAGGTGCCGGTCGGGGTTCGGCCGGTGCCCGAGCCAACGCCCACGACGTTGCCGACTGCCCCGATAGCCCAACGCCGCCGGGACGAGTGGAACGCCATGGGTGTCAAACAGGCGCTTTGACGCACGTGGTGTTCCACTCGCTGCTCGGCGTCGCGGCGCTGCGGAACGTCCCGGCCGGCGTGGCAGGACGCGCGGCCGCGCGTCGGGGGGGTGGTGGGTCAGTCGGTGGGGCGGGTCAGTTTGACCTGGTCGCCGGCCAGTACCTCCGTGGTGCCCTCCCGGTGGCGAACCTCCAGCACCGGCACGCCCTCGTCGAGTTGCATGCTCCGTCGCTCCTCGCCCGTGGGCATCCGTGCGACCACCGTTGCGCCGGGAGGCACTTCGACCGGCCGGCGCGCTGGCGTCTCCCGCACGTGGGTGCCGTGGCCCCGCACCGTGCTGACCACTCCCTCGGACCGGAGCAACGAGGTCACGAGGGACCTGCTCTCCGCCGTACGCCTGGCTCGGGTCGTGGCGCGGTGGGCGAGCGTGCTCGCGCAGACCGACCCCGGCGAGACCACGGTCTCCGCCGAGGACGCGCAGCACCTGCGGCACCGGGTCTTCTGTGACACGCTGCTGCCCGAGGGCCGGCGCTGCCTGCTGCGGGCCGACCACGACGGTCCGTGCACCCGCCGCCCCGCGAGATTCTGAGACCGCCGGTCGCAAGTCGTCCGGAACCGGGTCGCCCGTTCGTCACCCTGGTGAGTACCCGACATCGAGGAGCGACATGAAATACCTGATGTTCGTCTGCACCGACAGCGAGCCGGACACCGACCGGGCCGACTGGCCGGACATCGAGGCGTGGGTGGCGGAGAACGACGCCCGGGGCCGGCGGCTGACGGGCGACGCCCTCGCGGAGACGACGGCGGCCACCACGGTCCGCGTCCGCAACGGGGAGTTGCTGGTCTCCGACGGCCCGTTCGCCGAGACGAAGGAGGTCATCGTGGGCTTCGACCTGCTGGAGTGCGCCGACCTGGACGAGGCGATCGAGGTGGCGCGCGCCCACCCGATGGCGCGCGAGGGCCGGCTCGAACTACGTCCGATCGTCAGCCTGGGTGGCTGACGGCCCCACCGACCGGCTCGCGGTGGCCGACGCCGTCGCCACCGCGAGCACCGGGTCGTACGCCCGGATCGTCGCGACGCTGATCCGGGTCACCGGCGACTGGACCCTGGCCGAGGACTGCGCCCAAGAGGCGTCGGCGCTCGCGCTGGCCCGATGGCCGGTGGAGGGCGTGCCCGCCAACCCGGGCGGCTGGCTGATGACGGCGGCCCGCAACCGCGCGATCGACGTGCTCCGGCGCTCCTCGGTCGAGCGGCGCAAGCTGCGTGAGCTGGCAGTCCTCACGCTGACCGGAGCGGAGCCCGAGCCGGGAACGGCGGGGGAGGGGGAGATCGTGGACGACCGGCTGCGGCTCGTCTTCACCTGCTGCCACCCGGCCCTGGCGCTGGAGGCGCGGGTCGCCCTGACGCTGCGTACGGTCTGCGGGGTGTCGACCGCCGACATCGCGCGGGCCTTCCTGGTCACCGAGTCGACCATGACCCGGCGGCTCACCCGGGCCAAGGCGAAGATCGCCGCCGCCGGCATCCCGTACCGGGTGCCGACCGGCCCGATGCTCGCGGAGCGGCTCCCCGGCGTCCTCGCCGTGCTGTACCTGCTCTTCACCCGGGGCTACGACGCCGACGGCGAGCCCGCCTTCGCCGACGAGGCGATCCGCCTGGCCCGGCTGCTCGACCGGCTGATGCCGGGCCAGCCCGAGGTGGCCGCCCTGCTGGCCCTCTTCCTCCTCCAGCACTCCCGGCGCGCCGCCCGCCGCGACCGCGACGGCAACCTGCTCACCCTCGACCGGCAGGACCGCGCCCGCTGGGACCACGCCGCGATCGCCGAGGGCGTCGGCATCCTCGCGCGGGTCCCGGCGGACGGCCCGTACGCCCTCCAGGCCCGGATCGCCGCCTGCCACGCCACCGCCGCGTCCGCCGAGGCCACCGACTGGGGCGCGATCGCCGAGGCGTACGACCGGCTCGCCGGGTGGCAGCCGTCGCCGGTGGTCGAGCTGAACCGCGCCGTCGCGCACGGTTACGCGTACGGGCCGGCGGCGGGGCTGGCGCTGCTGGCCGCCGCCCGGGCCGGCGGGGCGCTGGACGGCTACCCGCTCGCCGTCGCCGCGGAGGCGGAGCTGACCGCCCGGCAGGGCGACCGCGAGCGTGCCGCCGCGCTGTTCCGGCGGGCCGCCGACGCCCACCGCGGGGCGGAGCGCCGCGCCCTGCTGGAGCGCGCCGACCAGCTCAGCTGATGTGGTGCAGGATCACGTTGTGCACGTGGTGGCTCTTGTCGGCGCCCCGGAACTCCACCTCGTAGGTGTGCGTGCCGACGTGGATCGCGATGGCCCCGGTGGAGAAGAACGAGCCGCCCCACGACTTGTTGCTGACCACGCTGACGCTGGTGATCTTCGAGTACGGGATGCTGGTGATGGCGTACCGCTTACCGACGAAGGAGCGGTCCTGGATGATGACGCGCCGGTCGGTCAGGCCGATGAAGCCGGTGCCGGTGCCGACGGCGTCGTAGACGGCGATGATCTGTTCTCCGTGGAGCAGGCCGCTCTGGATCTGCTGGAACTGCTCCTTGCGGTCGTACGTCGCGTTCGCCATGCCCCCACGGTAGGCCGCGCGCGCCAACCGAAGATCACCCCCGGTGGGCGAGGACGAGGAACTCGCCGTCACCCCGGCCCACCGGCTCCCCGCCCCAGCCGCCGTGGATCCGGTCCACGGCGAACCCGGCCGACCGCAGCGAGCCGCGCAGTTCCTCCTCGGTGCGGAAACGCAGGGTGGCCGAGCTGAGCAACTCCTCGCCGTCGCCGAAGAGGTAGTGGTGGGTGAAGTCGACCCGTCCGCCGGCCACCGTGTGGACCTCCGTCCACGCCCGGACCACCTCGCCGCCGGGCAGCGTGATCCGTCGCCGCGAGTCGACCGGGTTCCAGCGTTCCCACCGTCGGTCCGCCGGGTCGCGCGAGTCGAACGCCAGCCGGCCGCCGGGCACCAGCGCCCGGGCCAGGTCGGCGAGCGTACGCGCCCACTCGTCGTCGTCCACGAGGAACTGCGCGACGTGGCTGGTCAGCACCGCCACGTCGGACGACCGGTCCGGCAGTACGGCCGAGGTGCCCTCGACCCAGGTCACCCGCTCGGCGCCCGGCTTGGCGCGGGCGGCGTCCAGCGACGCGCCGGCCGGGTCGACGCCGGTGACGGTGTGGCCGGCCTCGGCCAGGGCGAGGGTGAGCCGCCCGGTGCCGCAGCCCAGGTCGATGACCCGTACGCCGGGCGTCTCGCCGACGACGGCGAGGAACCAGTCGTCGTCGCGCGACCAGGGGCACTCGGCGTCGTAGACCTCGACCAGCCGCGGATGGCGGAACTCTCCGTGCCTCATCGGCGTCGATCATGCCAGTCCGGGCGGGCCCCGTCAGGTCGTGTTCGCGTCGGTCGCGGCCCGCACGAACTCGTGGACCCGGGCCGTGCCGTTGCTCTCCCGCCAGACCAGGCCCCGCCGGATCGGTGGCGCGTCCCGGATCGGTACGTACGCCACGTCGGGGCGCGGGTAGTAGCGGCGCGTGTGCTCGCCCACCGGCAGCACCCCCCGCCCCATCGCGACCAGCGTCAGCATCTCCGAGAACGTGTTGCCCGCCGGCCCCTTCGGCACCGGCCGCCCCGACGGGGTCTGCTCGGGGGTGCGGTCGCGCTTGAACTCCGCCGAGGTCACGGCCGGGTACTGCACCACCGGGTGGTCGCCGAGCGTCTCCAGGGAGACCGACGCCTCCCGGGTCAACGGGTGCCCGGCGGTCACCGCGAGCAACCGTCGCTCCTCCAGCAGCGCCGGCCCGCAGGCCATCCCGTCGAAGGGGTACGCGGCCATCAGGACGTCGACGGAACCGTCGAGCAGGCTCTGCCGGGAGTTGAAGAGCTGCACCTCCCGCACCTCGACCTGGCAGTCGGGGTGGCGCTGCGAGAACAGGGCGACGGCCTTGAGCAGCGTCGGGGCGGTCCACTCGCCGAGGAAGGCGACCCGCAGCCGCCCGGTCACGCCCCGTCCCGCGTCGACGGCCCGGCGTACGGCGTCGTCGATGCCGGCGACCAGCGGCGCCAGGTCCTCGGCGAGTTGCCGCCCGATCGGGGTGAGCTGGACGACCCGGCTGGTACGGGTGAAGAGCGGGGCGCCGACGCGGCGTTCCAACTTCTTGACCACCTGGCTGATCCGCCCGGTGGTCACCCGCAGGCGCTCCGCCGTCCGGCCGAAGTGCAACTCCTCGGCGAGGGTCAGGAAGGTCTCCAGCTCGTGTC
The DNA here is from genome assembly GCF_008806585.1 of Micromonospora sp. AMSO12t. NCBI lineage: Bacteria > Bacillati > Actinomycetota > Actinomycetes > Micromonosporales > Micromonosporaceae > Micromonospora > Micromonospora sp. AMSO12t. Next base: position 17,341 of record NZ_WAAS01000093.1, on the reverse strand, counting down.
GTTCCAGCACGTCCCGCCCCATCGTTGAATCCGGCTCAACGATGGTAGTGCGATCGCGTCTTGGTCGACGTCGCCGGCCGGCGGATCGTGAGGGGCATGGAAACGACGACAGTCACCGACTACCTGGCCGATCTCGACGCCCCGCTGCGGGAGATCGGCGAGAAGCTGCGCCCCGTCATCGAGTCGGCCCTGCCGGGCGCGAACGGGGCGGTGTGGCACGGACACCCGGTCTGGGGTCTCGGCGACCGGCCGGGGCGGCGCCCCGTCTGCCTCGTGAAGGCGTACGGCGCGTACGTCACCTTCGGGCTGTGGCGCGGCGCCGAGGTCACCGACCCCTCGGGGCGGCTGGTCGCCGGCGCCCGGCAGATGGCCTCCGTCAAGCTGCGCACCCTCGCCGACGTCGACCCCGCCCTGTTCACCGACTGGCTGCGCCAGGCCCACGCTCTGGAGGTCAGGTGAGCGCGGTACGGGTCACGGGCTTCGACCACCTGGTGCTCAACGTGACCGACGTGGAGCGCGCGCTGGACTTCTACTGCGGGCTGCTCGGCCTGGCCCCGGTGCGGGTCGACCAGTGGCGGGCCGGCGCGGTCCCGTTCCCCTCGGTACGGGTCGACGCGGGGACCATCATCGACCTCGTGCGCCGGGACCGGGGCGAATCCAACGTCGACCACTTCTGTCTGGTGGTGGAGCCGCTGGACTGGGCGGAGGTCGTCGCGTCGGGTGCCTTCACGGTGATCGAGGGGCCGGTGGGTCGGTTCGGCGCGCGGGGCAGCGCCACCTCGCTCTACGTGCGGGATCCGGACGGCAACTCCGTCGAGCTGCGCTGGTATCCCCAGGACGCCGCCTGAGCGGCCGACGGCCCGGACCGGGGCTCCGGGCGGAACCGGGTCAGGGCTGGGTGACCGCGCGGTAGGCGTCCTCGATGCGGGCGGCCAGCAGGACCTCCCCCTCGGTCAGCGGCGCGTTGCCGTGTCCCACCCGGATGCGGGTCTGGTCGGCCAGGCGGCTGATCTCCGGACGCAGGTGCAGCGCGTCGGCGACCACCTTCACCCGCTCGGTGAGGGCGGCGTGCTGCGAGTCGTCGATGACGAGGGTGCGTCGGATCTGCTCACCCTCGCGGATCCAGCCGGGGAGCAGGGTGAGAGCGTCGTCGAGGTAGTCGTGCTTGGATCGACTGCTGAACAGCGCGCGCATCACCGCACCTCCCAGGCGCCGTTGCCGGCTTGTGGCCAAATCGTCGCCGTCCCGTGTCTTGTCGGTGCCTTCTAGTCTGTCCTCGCATGCTGGGTGTGTCCACGCCCACACTTCCGGGTTCTCCTGCCCTGACGGTCGGCCACGCTACCCAAACCGCCGATTGATCTGGCACGCTGGACGCCCGTGCGGACCGAACGGGCGAATGGCGGCGGGCAGGCCGAGCGACGGGACCTCAGGGTGATCGTCGGGGCGGCGATCATCAGGGACGGCCGGGTGCTCGCCTGCGCCCGCTCCGCCCCGCCCGAGGTGGCGGGCATGTGGGAGTTTCCCGGCGGCAAGGTGGAGCCGGGCGAGAGCGAGACCGCCGCGCTCGCCCGCGAGTGCGCCGAGGAGTTGGCCGTACGCGTGGAGATCGGCGACCGGGTGGGCCGCAACGTCCGGATGGCACACGGCCGCTCGGTGCTCAAGGTGTACGCGGCCCGCCTGCTGCACGACGACCAGCCGCAGGCCCTCGAACACTCGGCGCTGCGCTGGCTCTCCGCCGACGAGTTGGACACCGTCACCTGGCTCCCGGCCGACGCACCCATCGTCGCGGCCCTCCGGCCCATCCTGACCGCCTGAGCGGAAGCGGACATCCGAGCCGAAAGAGGACGGGGGCCGGCGGCATCAGCCGCGGCCCCCGTCGTCGTCAGCGCACGTCAGTGCTTGTCCTGCTCCGGGTGGGCGAAGTTCAGGTGCTCCGGCGGCAGCGGGAAGGTCACGTCGTCGCCGAACGGCGACGGCGCCGCCGCCCGGTCGAACGTGAGCTCCGTCAGCGGCAGCCTGCCGTGGTCGTCGACGGCGGGCGCGGTCGGCCTCGGCACCTCGCGGTCCCAGTTGACGCCGCGCTGCGCCTGCACCTCGGCCCGCGGGTCGTGGGAGCCGCCCGCGTGCGAGTGCACGCCCCCGTGGGCGGCGCTGCCGCGGACCGCGCCGCTGGCGTGTTCGCTGGTCACGATGGTCTGAGGCACCTGACCCCTCCGGAAGATCTTGCTACCAAGCCACACGAGGGGATCGTACCTGCGGTCGACGACCCGTTCCTTCATGGGGATGATCCCGTTGTCGGTGATCTTGATGTGCTCGGGGCAGACCTCGGTGCAGCACTTGGTGATGTTGCAGAATCCGAGACCCTGCTCGGCCTGCGCGTACTCCTTGCGGTCGCTCTTCGCGTCCAGCGGGTGCATGTCCAGCTCGGCCGCCCGGATGAAGTACCGCGGCCCCGAGAACGCCTGCTTGTTCTCCTCGTGGTCCCGGATCACGTGGCAGACGTTCTGGCACAGGAAGCACTCGATGCACTTGCGGAACTCCTGCGAGCGCTCCACGTCGACCTGCTGCATCCGGTACTCGCCGGGCGCCAGGTCGGCCGGCGGCGCGAACGCCGGCGTCTCCCGCGCCTTCTCGTAGTTGAACGAGACGTCGGTGACCAGGTCCCGGATCACCGGGAAGGTGCGCAGCGGGGTGACCGTGACCGTCTCGTCCTCCGTGAAGGTGGACATCCGGGTCATGCAGCTCAGCCGCGGCTTGCCGTTGATCTCCATCGAGCAGGAGCCGCACTTGCCGGCCTTGCAGTTCCAGCGGCAGGCCAGGTCGGGGGCGTCGGTCGCCTGGAGCCGGTGGATGACGTCGAGGACCACCTCGCCCTCGTTGACCTCCACCATGTAGTCCTGGAGGTCGCCGCCGTTCTCGTCGCCGCGCCAGATGCGGAACTGGCGCTTCGCGCCCGGCTTCCCGGGCCCCTGGGGGTTCTGGTTACCCATGCGTCAGCGCTCCTTCTCGGTCTCGACGTCGGCGACCTGGGCGTCGAACTCGGCGAGTTCCTCGTCCGTGAGGTACTTGGCCAGCTCCGCGCGGTCGAAGAGGCCGATCAGCTCCGGGCGCATCCTCGGCAGCGGCTTGCGCTCCAGGCGCACCGCGTCGCCGTCGAGGGAGCAGACCAGGTTGACCCGACGCCACGCCGGATCCATCGCCGGGTGGTCCTCCCGGGTGTGCCCGCCGCGCGACTCGCGCCGCTCCAGCGCCGCCTTCGCGGTGCACTCCGAGACCACCAGCATGTTGCGCAGGTCGAGCGCCAGGTGCCAGCCCGGGTTGTAGCGCCGGCCGCCGCTCGCGCTGACCTTCGCCACCCGCTCCCGCAGCTCCGCCAGCCTGCCCAGCGCGTCGACCAGCTCGCCCTCGCGCCGGATGATGCCGACCAGGTCGCCCATCACCGCCTGGAGGTCCTGCTGGAGGGTGTACGGGCTCTCGCCGGTGTCCCGCTGCAACGGGGCCAGGGCCGTCTCCACCGCGGCCTCCACGGCGGCGACGCCCACCTTCGGGCGCGCGGGGAGGCTGTCGGCGTACGTGGCGGCGTGGCCGCCCGCGCGCTTGCCGAACACCAGCAGGTCGGACAGGGAGTTGCCGCCGAGCCGGTTGGAGCCGTGCATGCCGCCGGACACCTCGCCCGCGGCGAAGAGCCCCCGCACGTGGCCGAACGCGGCCCCGCTGTCCGGGTCGACCTCGACACCGCCCATCACGTAGTGACAGGTCGGCCCGACCTCCATCGGCTCCTTGGTGATGTCGACGTCGGCCAGCTCCTTGAACTGGTGGTACATCGACGGCAGGCGGCGGCGGATCTCCTCCGCCGGCTTGCGGGAGGCGATGTCCAGGTAGACGCCGCCCGCCGGCGTGCCCCGCCCGGCCTTGACCTCGCTGTTGATCGCCCGGGCCACCTCGTCGCGCGGCAGCAGCTCCGGCGGGCGCCGGTTGTTGTCCGGGTCGGTGTACCAGCGGTCCGCCTCCTCCTCGGTCTCCGCGTACTGCTTGCGGAAGACGTCGGGGACGTAGTCGAACATGAACCGCTTGCCGTCGGAGTTCTTCAGCACGCCGCCGTCGCCGCGCACCGACTCGGTGACCAGGATGCCCTTCACCGAGGGCGGCCAGACCATGCCGGTGGGGTGGAACTGGAGGAACTCCATGTTGATCAGCGTCGCGCCGGCCCGCAGCGCGAGCGCGTGCCCGTCACCCGTGTACTCCCAGGAGTTCGAGGTGACCTTGTAGGAGCGGCCGACGCCGCCGGTCGCCAGCACCACCGCGGGTGCCTCGAAGAGGACGAACTCGCCGGACTCCCGGTAGTAGCCGAACGCGCCGGCGACCCGGTCGCCGTCGAGCAGCAGCTCGGTGATCGTGGTCTCGGAGAAGACCTTGATCCGGGCGTCGTACGAGCCGTGGTCGCGCTTGTCCTCCTGCTGGAGCGACACGATCTTCTGCTGGAGGGTGCGGATCAGCTCCAGGCCGGTCCGGTCGCCGACGTGCGCCAGGCGGGGGTACTCGTGGCCACCGAAGTTGCGCTGCGAGATCTTCCCGTCCTTGGTGCGGTCGAAGAGCGCACCGTACGTCTCCAGCTCCCAGATCCGCTGCGGCGACTCCTTCGCGTGCAGCTCGGCCATCCGGAAGTTGTTGAGGAACTTGCCGCCGCGCATCGTGTCGCGGAAGTGCACCTGCCAGTTGTCCCGGCTGTTCACGTTCCCCATCGCGGCGGCGGCGCCGCCCTCGGCCATCACCGTGTGTGCCTTGCCGAAGAGCGACTTGGAGATGATCGCGGTCTTCTTGCCGGCGAGCCGGGCCTCGATCGCGGCGCGCAGGCCGGCGCCGCCGGCCCCGATCACGACGACGTCGTAGTGGTGTCGTTCGATTCGCGTTGTGTTGGTCATGTCAGGGGCCCTCTAGTTGATGAACCGCAGGTCGTTGAACCAGCCGGCCGCGACCGCCATGACGTAGAAGTCCGTCAGGGCCAGCGTGCCGAGGGTGATCCAGGCGAGCTGCATGTGCCGGACGTTCAGGGCGGAGACGAAGCTCCAGGCCCGGTAGCGCACCGGGTGCTTGGAGAAGTGCTTGAGCCGCCCGCCGATGATGTGCCGGCACGAGTGGCAGGAGATCGTGTACGCCCACAGCATGACCACGTTCAGGAGCAGGACGATGTTGCCCAGCCCGAACCCGAACCCCTTGGGGGAGTGGAAGGCCAGGACCGCGTCCCAGGTGTTGATCAGCGAGATGATCGCGGCGGCGTAGAAGAAGTAGCGGTGCAGGTTCTGGCCCAGCAGCGGGAACCGGGTCTCGCCGCCGTAGGACTTGTGCCCGTCGGGGACCGCGCAGGCGGGCGGCGACAGCCAGAACGACCGGTAGTAGGCCTTGCGGTAGTAGTAGCAGGTGAGCCGGAACAGCAGCAGGAACGGCAGCGTCAGCGCCGCGTCCGGGATGATCCACCAGCCGGGCAGGAACCGTCCGAAGTGGGAGGCGCCCTCCACGCACCGCTCGGTTACGCAGGGCGAGTAGAACGGGGTCAGGTAGTGGAAGTCCTCGACCCAGTACCACTTGTGCATGAAGACCCGGACCGTCGCGTACGCCACCCACGCGCTGAGCCCGATCACGGTGATCAGCGGGGCGAGCCACCAGCGGTCGGTTCGCAACGTCTTCGCCGCGATGGCGGCGCGCGCCCGCGCTCCCCGCGGCCTCGTTGCCGTTGATGTCATTAGAGTCGTCTCCCTGACAGGACCCTCACGGGCGGATCAAGTTCCGGTCGGCAACGCGGACCGGCAGACCCGCACCCGCTTGCCACGTCATGCGCACACCAACGACCGCGCCGGTGATACGGCGCAGCTAAGTGACACACGTTACGCCGATCTTCGCGAGCCGTCCGCGCAAGGCAGTGTCCCGTGTGTCCCGGCCGGTGGAAAGCCCCGCACGATGATCGATGTCCGGATGTTAAGAACCTCACCCGGCGCCTGTCCGGCGTACCGGAGCGGCTCACCCGAAAAGCGTCCCGCGGGGGTGGCCCGTCAGGCGAGCAGGTCCGCCGGCCGGATCGTGGCCCGGACCGGCTCGGTCAGCTCCAGCGTCTCGCCGGCCTTGGTCACCGACCGCTCGACGTAGTGGGCGCCCTGCCGCTGGTAGACGTGCACGCTCAGCGTCTCCTGCTCCACCAGGAGATACCACTCGATGCCGGCCGCCGCGTAGTAGTGCATCTTGAGCACCTTGTCGGTGGCCGCGTTGCCCGGCGAGATGATCTCGCAGACCAGCTTCACGTCGGCCGCCTCGATCCAGGGGTCGTCGAGGTCGATCGGGGCCGTGACGACGAGGTCCGGGATGGGGATGCGCCCCGGCCGGAGCCGGACGTTCACCGCTTCCAGGACGCGGAGGCCGGCTTCCCGCGTTGGTCCTCGCAAGGCGGCCCGCAGCTCACCGGAGATGTTCTGGTGGCGGGGCGTGGGGGCTGGGGTCACGTGAAGGCTCCCGTCGAAGAGTTCGACGCGCTGCTGCGTCTCGTCGAGGGCGAGGTACTCCTCTTCACTCCACGGGCCGTCGTGGCCGAACACCGCCGCGGTCATCGTCACCTCCACCTCGTGCCGGGGGACATCCTTGCGGGACTGCCGCGCCCATCGTCGCACCCGCTGTCCGGGGGCGTGAGGTCAACGCCGGTGAATGCCGAGGTGAGGGCTGTTCACGCCCGTTGCAGAGTCGTTACGCTGTGGCCCGCTGACAGCTCCGGTTATGTAGCTTATTTTCACCCTCAGTGCTTTCCTGTAAGTTCTCTTCGTCGCTGAGGGAGGCGGTCGTGGACAGGCCGGAGTCGGCGCCGTCCGGGAAACCGGACCGCCCCAACGTGCCGGAGCAGCGCTCCGGCCAGGACCCCTACCTGCGGGTGAGCGACCTGCGGGTCCGGTTCGACACCGAGGACGGCGTGGTGCGCGCCGTCGACGGGGTGTCGTTCGAGGTGGCCCGGGGACGCACCCTCGGCATCGTCGGTGAGTCCGGTTCGGGCAAGAGCGTCACCTCGCTGGCCATCCTCGGGCTGCACAGCGCCAAGCGGACCAGCATCACCGGGGAGATCTCCGTCGGCGGCCGCCAGCTCGTCGGCCTGCCGGACGAGGAGGTACGCCGGCTGCGCGGCCGGGACATGGCGATGATCTTCCAGGATCCGCTGTCCGCGCTGCACCCGTACTACACGGTGGGCCGGCAGATCGCCGAGGCGTACCGGGTGCACCACCCGAAGGCCGGCAGGCGCGAGGCCCGCCAGCGCGCGGTGGACATGCTGGGCCGGGTCGGCATCCCGCAGCCGGCCCGCCGCTTCGACCAGTACCCGCACGAGTTCTCCGGGGGCATGCGGCAGCGGGCGATGATCGCCATGGCGCTGGTCAACGACCCGGACCTGCTGATCGCCGACGAGCCGACCACCGCCCTGGACGTGACGGTGCAGGCGCAGATCCTCGACCTGCTGGCCGACCTCCAGGCCGAGTTCCACTCCGCGATCATCCTGATCACCCACGACCTGGGCGTGGTCAGCCAGGTCGCGGACGAGGTGCTGGTCATGTACGGCGGGCGGGCCGTCGAGCACGGCAGCGTCGAGCAGGTGCTCCGCCGGCCGCAGCACCCGTACACCTGGGGTCTGCTCTCCAGCGTGCCCTCGCTGCACGGCGACGCGGACGCGGACCTGGTGCCGATCAAGGGCAACCCGCCGAGCCTGATCAACCTGCCGTCCGGCTGCGCCTTCCACCCGCGCTGCCGCTACGCCGACCGCAACGGCGACCGGTCCCGCACCGAGGTCCCGGAGCTGCGCCCGGCGGGCGCGCCCGGCCACCTGGTGGCCTGCCACCTCTCCGCCGACGACCGGACCCGGCTGTACGCGGAGGACATCGCCCAGGTGGGAGTGGCCCGGTGAGCGCGAGGAACGCAGCGCAGCGGAGTCCCGCAGTCGCGAACGGAAGGTGGGCCCCGGTGAGCGCGAGGAACGCAGCGCAGCGGAGTCCCGCAGTCGCGAACGGAGGTTGGCTCCGATGAACGTGGAGATCAAGGAGCCGGTGGAGCCGCTGCTGCGGGTGCGCGGGCTGGCCAAGCACTTCCCGGTGCGCAACGGGCTGCGGCGTAGCGGCCTGGTCCGGGCCGTGGACGGGCTGGACTTCGACGTGCGCCCGGGCGAGACGCTCGGTCTGGTGGGCGAGTCCGGCTGCGGCAAGACGACCACCGGTCGGATGCTGGTGCGCCTGCTGGAGCCCACGGCGGGCAGCATCGAGTTCGCCGGGCGGGACATCACCCACGCGGGCCGCCGCGAGCTGCGGGCGCTGCGGCAGGACCTCCAGATCATCTTCCAGGACCCGTACGCGTCGCTGAACCCCCGGCACACCGTGGGCCGGATCGTGGCGATGCCGTTGCAGGTCAACGGGATCACCCCGCCGGGCGGGGTGAAGAAGCGGGTCCAGGAGCTGCTGGAACTGGTCGGGCTGAACCCGGAGCACTACAACCGCTACCCGCACGAGTTCTCCGGCGGCCAGCGGCAGCGCATCGGCATCGCCCGCGCGCTCGCCCTGCAACCCAAGCTGATCGTCGCCGACGAGCCGGTCTCCGCCCTGGACGTGTCGATCCAGGCGCAGGTGGTCAACCTGCTGCGCGACCTGCAACGCGACCTCGGTCTGGCGTTCGTCTTCATCGCCCACGACCTGGCCGTGGTGCGGCACTTCTGCCAGCGGGTCGCCGTCATGTACCTCGGCAAGGTCGTCGAGATCGGCGACCGGGACGACATCTACGAACGGCCGCAGCACCCGTACACCCGGGCCCTGCTCTCGGCCATCCCCGACGTCACCCAGCTCGGCGCGGCGGGCCGGATCCGGCTCTCCGGGGACGTCCCGACGCCGCTGGACCCGCCGTCGGGTTGCCGCTTCCGCACCCGGTGCTGGAAGGCGCAGGAGCGGTGCGCCACCGAGGAGCCGGCGCTGGTGTCGCGCGACGGCGGCGCCCAGGCCATCGCCTGCCACTTCCCCGAGACGGGGCCGGTCGGCGCCACCACGGGACCGGCCGGCGACGACGCGCGGCCGGTGGACCCCGGGTCGGCCGGGGTCGGCACGACCGCCGAGGAGGTGGCGAAGTGAGCTTGTCCCCGGTCGAGGGCACGGCGCTGGCCGAGATCGAATCCGGCGGCGACGCCGGCGAGGGGAAGACGCTGGTCGGCCGCTCGCCGGGTCAGCTCGTCCGCAGCCGGCTGCGCAGCGACCGTACGGCCCTGGTGAGCGGCGTGGTGCTGGTCTTCTTCGTGCTGCTGGCGGTGGGCGCGCCCCTGGTCCAGCGGCTCTACGGGGTGACCCCGAACGAGCAGTTCGGCGAGCTGCTGGACAGCACGGGGATGCCGCTGGGATACGTCGGCGGGATCAGCGGCGACCACTGGTTCGGTCTGGAGCCCGGCCTGGGCCGGGACATCTTCATGCGGATGATCTACGGCATCCGCACCTCGCTGCTGATCGCGCTCGGCGCGGCCCTGATCACCACCACGATCGGCGTGGTCCTCGGGATCCTCGCCGGCTACCTCGGCGGGGTGGTGGACGCGGTGATCAGCTGGATCACCGACGTGGCGCTGGCGATGCCGTTCCTGATCTTCGCGCTGGCCGTGGTGCCGACGTTCTCGCTGCGCTTCTACGGCCCGCGCGACGAGGTGCCGACCTGGTTCGCGGTCACCACGCTGATCGTGGTCTTCACCGCGTTCGGCTGGACCAGCACCGCGCGGCTGGTACGCGGCCAGGTGGTGTCGCTGCGCGAACGCGAGTTCGTGGAGGCGGCCAAGGCCAGCGGCGCGGGGCTGGGGCACATGCTCTTCCGGCAGCTGCTGCCGAACATCTGGGCCCCGATCCTGGTGTCGTTCTCGCTGCTGGTGCCGTCGTACGTGACCAGCGAGGCGGCGCTGTCCTTCCTCGGCGTCGGGCTGCCCGAGTCGGTGCCCAGCTTCGGCCGGATGATCTACCGGAGCATCGACTACCTGCAGACCGACCCGGCCTACGTCTTCTTCCCCGGCATCACGATCTTCGCGCTCGTGCTGGCGTTCAACCTCTTCGGCGACGCGTTGCGTGACGCGCTCGACCCGAAGTCGTCACGGTAAGGGGTACTGCGCATGGTGCGCTTCCTGGTGAAGCGGGTGCTGCTGGCGATCTCGGTGCTGTTCGCGGTGAGTGTGGTCAGCTTCCTGCTGTTCTTCGCGCTGCCCGCCGACCCGGTGACCGGCATGTGCCCGAAGAACTGCAACGCCGAGCGTCTGGAGCGGGTGCGGACGGAGTTGGGGCTCAACGAGCCGAAGGTGCAGCAGTACGCCGACTACATGAAGGGCATCTTCGTCGGCCGTGACCTGGGCAGCGCCCAGGGCGGCGAGTGCGCGGCGCCCTGCCTCGGCTACTCGTACGTCAACAGCGAGGCCGTCACCGACACCTTCGCCCGGGTGCTGCCGGTGACGTTGAGCATCGTCCTGCCCGCGGCGGTGCTGTGGCTCGCCATCGGGGTCGGGCTCGGTATGGTCTCGGCCCTGCGGCGCGGCTCGCTGCTGGACCGGATCTCGATCGGCCTCACCCTGACCTTCGCCTCGCTCCAGCTCTACTTCGTCGGCGCGGTCCTGTTGCTGATCTTCGTCTACACCCTGCGGATCCTGCCCACGCCGCGGTACACGTCGCTGTTCGAGAATCCCGTGGAGTGGGCGCGGGGACTGGTGCTGGCCTGGGTCACCCTGGCGCTGCTCTTCTCCGCGATCTACGCCCGGCTGTCCCGGGCCCAGATGCTGGAGACGCTCTCCGAGGACTACGTGCGTACCGCCCGGGCCAAGGGCATGCCGAAGCGGCAGGTGTACGGCAAGCACGCGCTGCGGGCGGCGATCACGCCGATCGTCACCATCGCCGGTCTCGACGTGGGCACGGCGCTGGGCGGCACGGTGATCACCGAGACCACCTTCGGCATCCAGGGGCTGGGGCGTACGGCGGTGGAGGCGGTCAGCCAGGGTGACCTGCCGACCATCATGGGGACGGTGCTGATCGCCGCGCTGTTCGTGGTCGTCGCCAACATGCTCGTCGACCTGCTCTACGCGTTCATCGACCCCCGGGTGCGCCTCGGCTGACCCGAGGCGTGCCGGGTGCCGATCGTTGTAGCCCCGTTATCTGCTCGAAATTTACCGTCATTGAAGGCTAGGCGAAGCTTTCCTTCATCGGCGATCCGGAGGAGTGAGTATGCGAGCAAGACGCGTCACCGCCCTGGGCGGTGCGATCGCACTGATGGTTTCCCTCGGTGCGTGCAGCGAGAACACCGGTGACGACACCGGCGGGGTGGACACCACCAAGCCGCGCACCGGTGCCATCGCGACCGACCCCAAGGACTCTCTCGGCCCGGCGCCGGAGGTGCCCGGCGCGGCCAAGGGCGGCACGTTCTACATCCTGCGGGAGAACAAGATCTCCCACATGGACCCCCAGCGGATCTACTCGTTCGCCGGCCTGATGGGAAGCCAGCTCTACGCCCGCTTCCTCACCACCTTCAAGGACGACGGCAAGGGCAACGTCACCCTGGTCGGCGACCTGGCCGAGACCCCCGGCACCAACGTCAACAACGACTGCAAGGTCTGGGAGTTCAAGGTCAAGCAGGGGGTGAAGTTCGAGGACGGCCGGCCGATCACCAGCAAGGAGATCGCGTACGGCATCGCCCGGTCTTTCGACCCGGACCTCACCGGTGGCCCGACCTACCTCCAGGAGTGGCTGGTCGACAGCCCGCAGTACGACACCAAGTGGGACTTCAAGGCCAACAAGACCTCGCTGCCGCCGGGGCTGACCACGCCCGACGAGAAGACCCTGCGCTTCGAGTTCAACAAGCCCCGCTGTGACCTGCCGTTCGCCGTTTCGCTGCCGGCCACCGCGCCGCTGCCGGCCGACAAGGACACCGGCGTCAACCTGGACAACCAGCCGTTCTCCTCGGGCCCGTACAAGTTCACCAAGCACACCCCGGGCGTCGAGATCGTGCTCGAGCGCAACGAGCACTGGGACCCGGCCACCGACGCCGTGCGCCACCAGTACCCGGACAAGTTCGTCTGGTCGCTGGGCGCGGACCAGGCCGCCCAGACCAACCGGGTGCTCGCCGGCACCGGCAACGACGCCGCGGCGGTCGCCACCGGCGGTGTCCCGTCGGAGCTGCTCGCCAAGGTCACCGGCGACCCCAAGCTCAAGGAGCGGATGATCGTCGCGGCCACGCCGAACGCGTACCGCCTGAGCATCAACACCGCCCGGGTCACCGACCTGTCGGTGCGGCAGGCGATCAACCACGCGATCGACCGCACCAGCATCACCAAGAACCTCGGCGGCCCCTACGGCGCCGTGCCGATGACCACGTTGCTGCCGCCCACCACGCTCGGCTACAAGCAGTTCGACGCGTACCCGGCCGGCGACGGCGGCAACCCGGAGAAGGCCAAGGAGCTGCTCGCCGGCAAGACGCAGAACCTGGTGCTGCTCACCTCCGACGTGACCAGCTCCCAGGAGCGGGCCACCCAGATCAAGAACGCGCTGGAGAAGGCCGGCTTCACCGTCACGATTAAGACGATCCCCGAGGACGGCTACCTCGACACGGTGAAGAAGAAGGACAACCCGTACGACATCTGGGTCGACTCGTGGGCGGCCGACTGGCCCAGCGGCGCGTCGATCCTGCCGGTGCTCTTCGACGGCCGTGGCATCAAGGCCGAGGGCAACAGCAACACCTCGCAGCTCAACAACGAGGCGCTCAACACGGAGTTCGACCGGATCCTCGCGCTCGACCCGGCCAAGCAGGCCGACGAGTGGAGCAAGATCGACGAGCGGCTCATGAAGGAGACGGCGCCGGCGGTGCCGCTCTACGTCGAGGTGGTCTCCGTCGCGCACGGCGAGAAGGCCGGCGGCATCTTCATCGGCAGCATCTTCGGCTGGCCGAGCTTCGTGGACGCGTACGTCAAGCAGTGACAACGCCCGTGAGGCGGTGACACCCCAGCGGTGACACCGCACGGACCGACCCCCGGTCGACAACGTCGTCGGCCGGGGGTCGCCGTGTCGGTGGGCTGCCCGCGACCGCTCGGCGGCGCCACCGCCCGGCCGACCCGCGACTGCTCGGCGGGCCCGCCACCCGGGCGGCCCGCGGCGGCGGGGACGGCCGCGCCGGGGCGCGGCTAGAGGTGCCGGCGGACGAAGTCGAGTTCCAGCCTGAGCAGGCGCTCGGCGATGCCGCCAGCGGCCATGTGGGTGGCCCCGGTCAGCGGGAGCACGGAGTGCGGCCGGCCGGTCGCCAGCAGCGCCGCCGACAGCCGCAGCGTGTGCGCGGCCACCACGTTGTCGTCGACCAGGCCGTGCACCAGCAGCAGCGGCCGGGCCGCCTCCCCGGCCGGCACGGGCTCGCCGGCCAACTCCACCAGCGAGTGGTGCGCGTAGATGTCCGTGCCGTCGTCCGGCAGGCCCAGGTAGCGCTCCGTGTAGGCCGTGTCGTACAGCGCCCAGTCGGTGACCGGCGCTCCGACGATGCCGCACCGGAACAGCTCCGGGTGCCGCAGCACCGCCAGCCCGGCCAGCCAGCCGCCGAACGACCAGCCCCGCACCGCCACCCGCTCCAGGTCCAGGTCGGGGTGCTTGCCGGCCAACGCGGTGAGCGCGTCCACCTGGTCGAGCAGGACGACGTCGGCCACCCGGCGGTGGATCGCCTTCTCGAAGGAGGGGGCCACCCCCGGCGTACCCCGGTTGTCGATGGTGACGACCGCGAAGCCGGCGTCGGCCCACCACTGCCGCTCCAGCCACGCCGCGCGGGCCGCGAGCACCTCCTGGTGCCCCGGCCCGCCGTAGACGTCCAGCAGCACCGGCAGCCGCCGGCCGGTGACGTAGTTGTCCGGGTAGAGCACGGCCGTCGGCAGCCGCCGGTCGGTGACCCGCTCCAGCAGCGGCAGCGGCGCGTACGGCGGGGTGGCGGCGAGCGAGCGCAGCACGGCCACCTCCTGCTCGCCCCGGCGCACCGTCCAGCGGACGCCCGCGTGGTCGAGCGAGGCGGTGCCCACCACCAGCACGTCCCCGCCCACGGCGGCGGTGTGCCAGCCCGGGTCGGTGGTGATCCGGCGGGCGTCCACGCCGCCGCCGATGGTGGTGCGCACCCGGAACAGGTGCCGTTCGCTCGGCTCGCCGTCGCTCGCCTCCACCAGCAGGTCGGCCGGGCCGCTGCCGCCGGGCAGCCGCCCCACCACCCGCCGCACGTAGAGCGAGGGCGGGGTGAGCAGGGTGCCGTCGGCGAAGAGGCAGCGGGCGTCGTACCCGTCGTGGGCGAGCTCGCCGCCGACGAGCACCCGGCCGTCCGGCAGGTGCGCCGGGGTGCCCGGGATCGGCTCCACCCAGCGCGGGTCGGCCAGTTCGGCGTGCACCTGGGTCTCGCCGGTGCGCGGGTCCACGGCGAGCACCAGGCCGTGCTGCTGGGACCGGCGCAGCACGGTGATCAGCGGGCCCCCGTCGGCCCAGTGCACGGCCGTCAGGTACGGGTAGGTCTCCCGGTCCCAGTGCACGTCGACCCAGCCGTCGTCGAGATCCAGCAGGTGCAGGCTGACCTCGGCGTTCGCGGTGCCCGCCCGGGGGTACGCGACGGTGGTCGGCGGGCTCGCCGGGTCGGCCGGGTCGTGCAGGTGCCAGCGCTCCACGCGGGACTCGTCCACCCGGGCGGCCAGCACCGCACGACCGTCCGGCGCCCACCAGTAGCCGCGGTAGCGGTCGAACTCCTCGGCCGCGATGTGCTCGGCCAGCCCCCAGGTCACCCCGGAGTCCTCGCCGGCCAGCAGGGTGTCCGTGCCGTCGTGCTCGACCACCCGCAGCTGCCCCCGCCGGACCCCCTCGGCGGCGTCGGTGACGTACGCCAGGCGCTGCCCCGTGGGATCGGGCCGGGGGTCGAGCACCGGGCCGACGGTGGCCACCTCGACCACGTCGCCGTGCACCAGGTCGGCCCGGAACAGCCGCCCGGCCAGCGCGAAGACCGCCACCCGGCCGGCGCCGTCCAGCGTGTAGGAGCCGATGCC
Source organism: Micromonospora sp. AMSO12t (assembly GCF_008806585.1). Classification (NCBI taxonomy): domain Bacteria; kingdom Bacillati; phylum Actinomycetota; class Actinomycetes; order Micromonosporales; family Micromonosporaceae; genus Micromonospora; species Micromonospora sp. AMSO12t. The sequence goes on along the minus strand of NZ_WAAS01000093.1, from coordinate 2,283 downwards.
GGAGGCGCTCAGCCGCAGCCGCTCGCGCAGCGCGCGCTCGCCCGGGCTCAGCGCGCCGGCGTCGGCGTCGGCCCCGAGCAGCGCCGCCGGGTCGGCGACGAGCCGCTCCTCGCCGGTCGCCACGTCGAGCTGCCAGAGCGCGTCGGCCGGGTCCTCCGGGCCGGCCGAGCGCAGGAAGACCACCCGGGAGCCGTCGTCGGCCACGGTGACCGCCCGCGGCGCTCCGCGGCTGAACCGGCGGGTGCGGGCGGCCAGCTCCGGAAAGTCCACAGTCCAGATCGTAGAGCGGGGACCGGGGGTGATGTGGCCGACCTGCGCGGACGCGTCGGGGTCGGCGGAGGAGAACCGCCGGATAGAGTGACCGGCGTGACGACGCTGCCTGACCGCCGCCTCCTGCTGGTCCACGCGCACCCCGACGACGAGTCCATCGGCACCGGCTCGACGATGGCGCACTACGCCGCCGCCGGCGCTCACGTCACCCTGGTGACCTGCACCCTCGGCGAGGAGGGCGAGATCCACGTGCCGGCGCTCGCCCAGCTCGCCGCGGCCGAGGCCGACCAGCTCGGCGGTTGGCGGATCGCCGAGCTGACCGCCGCCTGCGCCGCGCTCGGCGTCACCGACCACCGCTTCCTCGGCGGCGCCGGCCGTTACCGCGACTCCGGCATGATGGGCCTCGCCACCAACGAGCACCCCCGCGCCTTCTGGCAGGCCGACCTCGACGAGGCCGCCGGGCACCTGGTGGAGATCATGCGGGAGGTACGCCCGCAGGTCATGGTCACGTACGACGACAACGGCTTCTACGGGCACCCGGACCACATCCAGGCGCACCGGGTGGCGATGCGCGCGTACGAGCTGGCCGACGCGGAGGGCTTCGCCCCGGCGAAGGTCTACTGGACGGCGATGCCGCTCAGCGTGCTGGAGGCCGGCCTGACCCACTTCGCCGAGTCGGCGGACAACCCGTTCGCCGGCATCCAGGACATCTCGGAGCTGCCCTTCGGCACCCCCGACGCGCAGATCGCCGCCCGGATCGACGCCACGGACCAGCACGCCGCCAAGGAGGCGGCGATGCGCGCGCACGCCACCCAGATCCCCGACGCCTCCTGGCTCTACTCGATCGCCGGCAACTTCGGCAGCGAGTTCATGGGCGTGGAGTACTACACCCTCGCGGTGGGCGGGAGGGGACCCGGCAGCGGCCCGTACGGCTGGGAGGACGACCTCTTCGCCGGGCTGGACGTCGCCGACGCTCCGGACCGGTCCCCGGTCTCGGCGGCCGGTAACCGGTGACCCTGCCCGTCGCGTCGATGTCGACCGCCCCGCAGGAGACCGTCCCGCCGCCGTCCGGGCCGTCCCGGCGGCTGCTCGACCTCGCCCTGCGGGTGGCCGGCGGACTGGTCGCCGTCCTCGCCGGGACGCTCACCGCGGTGCTGGAGCTGCTGCTGGCCACGCTCCGGGTCGGCGGGCACCTGATCGGCGTCTCGGTGCTCGTCGCGATCGCCGCGAACATCGCGCTGAGCTGGTTCGCGCACGAGGCCGTCGGTCGCCGGTGGGCCGTGGTGCTGCCCGCGACGCCCTGGTTCGTCCTGATGTCGGTGGCGGCGGTCCGCACCGCGGAGGGGGACCTGCTCGTCACCGGCGACAACTGGGTCGGCCTGGCGATGATCGTGGCCGGCGCGATGACCTTCGCGGTGATGGGTTTCCGGCAGATCCTGGCACCGCCACCGGTCCGGTCGGGGGACTGACGGAGCACAGGTTCCGGTGGTAGACATTCCTGCCAGGAGGCCCGCCGCTTCGGCGGGCGGTACGGCGGGAGGCGTGCGATGAGTGAGCGGTGGCGCGCGATCGGGGTTCTCGCGGTCGCGCTGTTCGCGGTCAACGTGGTCGCCCGGCTGGTCACCCGGTTCGGTTTCGACGGCGACGACACGGCCGCCGCCGACCGGGTGTCGCTGGGGATGTTCGTGGTGATCGGGCTGGTCCTGGCGGCGGTCGCCTTCGTGTGGGGCAGGCGTCGCCCCGTCTCGGCCTGGAGCGCGGACCTGGCCGCCGCGGTCGGCATCGCGCTGCTGCTGACGGTGCTGGTCGGGCCGCTGCTGGTCGGCAACGACCCGTTCGGCGGGGGTGCGGGCACCTTCTTCGCCCAGATCTGGCTCTACCTCGCGGCAGCCGGCGTGGGTGTGCTGCTCGGCTACCTGCTCCTCACGGCGCTGGGCCTGGACCACCGCTCGCAGTCCCTCAAGCGCTACGCCGAACTGAGGGCCACCAAGCCCCGCCGAGTAGTCCGCCGCT
>NZ_WAAS01000092.1:0-23024 GCF_008806585.1 Micromonospora sp. AMSO12t | reverse complement strand
CGTGGACGTGGCGCGGACGAGGCCACGGGCACAATGGGGGCATGGCCGGTGTCGGCAGGAGCCGGTGGCCCCGAGCTGAGCGAGGAATGATGACCACGAAACAGTCGGCGACCGTGGACCAGTCCGCGCCCGACCACGAGGCGCTCCTCGGCGAGCTGACCGAGGCGCTGCGGCGGGTGCGCGGGGGCGACCTGAAGGTGCGGCTGCCCCGCCGGGCCGGCCGCGCCGGTGAGGTCGCGGACGCCTTCAACGAGGTCGTGTCGCTCCAGGAGCAGCAGTACCTCGACCTGCGGCGGATCAGCCGGATCGTCGGCCGGGACGGCCGGCTCACCGAGCGCCTGGACGACGAGGGGCTGGACGGCTCCTGGGCGGAGGGGCAGCGGGCAGTCAACTCGCTGATCGACGACCTGGGCCGGCCGACCACCGAGATCGCCCGGGTCATCGTCGCGGTCGCCGACGGCGACCTCTCCCAGCACATGGCCCTGGAGATCGACGGCCGGCCGCTGCGCGGTGAGTACCTGCGCATCGGCCGCACGGTCAACACGATGGTCGACCAGCTCTCGTCCTTCTCGAACGAGGTCACCCGGGTCGCCCGTGAGGTGGGCACCGAGGGCAAGCTCGGCGGCCAGGCCGACGTGCGCGGCGTCGCCGGCACCTGGAAGGACCTCACCGACTCGGTGAACACCATGGCGTCGAACCTGACCGGCCAGGTGCGGTCGATCTCCCAGGTGGCGACGGCGGTGGCCAAGGGCGACCTGTCGCAGAAGATCACGGTCAGCGCGCGCGGCGAGGTCGCCGAGCTGGCCGACACGATGAACTACCTGACCGACACCCTGCGGCTCTTCGCCGAGCAGGTGACCCGGGTGGCCCGCGAGGTGGGCACCGAGGGCAAGCTCGGCGGGCAGGCCGACGTGCCGAACGTGGCCGGCACGTGGAAGGACCTGACCGACAGCGTCAACTCGATGGCGTCGAACCTGACCGCCCAGGTACGCAACATCGCCCAGGTCTCCACGGCGGTGGCCCGGGGCGACCTGTCGCAGAAGATCACCGTGGCGGCGCAGGGCGAGATCCTGGAGCTGAAGGACACCGTCAACACGATGGTGGACCAGCTGTCGTCGTTCGCCGACGAGGTCACGCGCGTCGCGCGCGAGGTGGGCATCGAGGGCAAGCTGGGCGGCCAGGCCCAGGTGCGCGGCGTCTCCGGCACCTGGCGCGACCTCACCGAGAACGTCAACCAGCTCGCCGGCAACCTGACCAGCCAGGTCCGCAACATCTCCCAGGTCTCCACCGCCGTGGCGAAGGGCGACCTGTCGCAGAAGATCACGGTCGACGCCCAGGGCGAGATCCTGGAGCTGAAGAACACCGTCAACACGATGGTGGACCAGCTCTCGTCGTTCGCCGACGAGGTGACGCGCGTCGCGCGCGAGGTGGGCACGGAGGGCAAGCTGGGCGGTCAGGCCCAGGTGAAGGGGGTCTCGGGTACGTGGCGGGACCTGACCGACAACGTGAACTCGATGGCGTCGAACCTGACGTCGCAGGTGCGCAACATCGCCTCGGTCACCACGGCCGTGGCGAAGGGTGACCTGTCGCAGAAGATCACCGTGGACGCCCGGGGCGAGATCCTGGAGCTGAAGTCGACGGTGAACACGATGGTGGACCAGCTGTCGTCGTTCGCCGACGAGGTGACGCGCGTCGCGCGCGAGGTGGGCACGGAGGGCAAGCTGGGCGGTCAGGCCCAGGTGCGGGGCGTCGCCGGCACCTGGCGCGACCTGACCGACAACGTGAACTCCATGGCCTCCAACCTCACCGCCCAGGTGCGCAACATCGCCCAGGTCTCCACCGCCGTGGCGAAGGGCGACCTGTCGCAGAAGATCACCGTGGACGCCCGGGGCGAGATCCTGGAGCTGAAGTCGACGGTGAACACGATGGTGGACCAGCTGTCGTCGTTCGCCGACGAGGTCACGCGCGTCGCGCGCGAGGTGGGCACGGAGGGCAAGCTGGGCGGTCAGGCCCAGGTCAAGGGCGTCTCGGGTACGTGGCGGGACCTGACCGACAACGTGAACTCGATGGCGTCGAACCTGACGTCGCAGGTGCGCAACATCGCCTCGGTCACCACGGCCGTGGCGAAGGGCGACCTGTCGCAGAAGATCACGGTCGACGCCCAGGGCGAGATCCTGGAGCTGAAGTCGACGGTCAACACGATGGTGGACCAGCTGTCGTCGTTCGCCGACGAGGTCACCCGGGTCGCGCGCGAGGTGGGCAGCGAGGGCAAGCTCGGCGGTCAGGCCCAGGTCAAGGGCGTCTCCGGCACGTGGCGCGACCTCACCGAGAACGTCAACCAGCTCGCCTCGACCCTCACCACCCAGCTGCGCGCCATCGCGCAGGTCTCCACCTCGGTGACCCGGGGCGACCTGACCCAGCGGATCGCGGTCAAGGCGCAGGGCGAGGTCGCCGAGCTGAAGGACAACATCAACCAGATGATCGTCACCCTCCGGGAGACGACCAAGAAGAACGCCGAGCAGGGCTGGCTCGACTCGAACCTGGCCCGGATCGGCGGCCTCCTCCAGGGGCAGCGCGACCTCGGCGAGGTCTGCCGCATGATCATGATGGAGGTGACCCCGCTGGTCGACGCGCAGCTCGGCGCGTTCTTCCTGGCGGACACGTCCGAGGGCGTGATGCGGCTGCGGTTGACCGCCTCCTACGGCTACGTCGCCCGGGGGCACGAGGTCACCTTCGGCCCCGGCGAGGGGCTGGTCGGGCAGGCCGCCCTGTCCCGCCGCACCATTCGGATGGGTGGGGCGCCGGACGGCAAGCTGATGCTCCGCTCCGGGCTCGCCGATACCCCGCCGGCCGACCTGGTCGTACTGCCCGTGCTCTTCGAGGGCGAGCTGCTCGGGGTCATCGAGTTCGCCAGCGTGGCGGCCTTCTCCGAGCTGCACCTGTCGTTCCTGGAGCGGCTCGTGCTCACCACCGGCGTCGCCGTCAACACCATCCAGGCCAACCGGCGTACGGAGGAACTGCTCGCGCAGTCGCAGCGGCTCGCCCACGAGATGCAGGAGCAGTCGGCGGAACTCCAGCGCACCAACGCCGAGCTGGAGGACAAGGCGCAGCTGCTCTCGGAGCAGAAGGGCAACATCGAGACGAAGAACCGGGAGATCGAGCTGGCCCGGCTCGGCCTGGAGGAGAAGGCCCAGCAGCTCACACGGGCGTCGGCATACAAGTCGGAGTTCCTGGCCAACATGAGCCACGAGCTGCGTACGCCGCTGAACTCGCTGCTGCTGCTGGCCCGGCTGCTGGCCGAGAACTCGGAGCAGAACCTCACGCCGAAGCAGATCGAGTTCGCCCGGACGATCCACGGCGCCGGCTCCGACCTGCTGTCGCTGATCGACGACATCCTGGACCTGTCCAAGATCGAGGCGGGGCGGATGGACGTCGAGCCCACCGCCGTCCGGTTCGACGAGATCCGCGGGTACGTGGAGCAGGCGTTCGCGCCGCAGGCCGAGGAGAAGGGCCTGGACTTCCAGGTGCGGATCAGCAAGGACCTGCCGGAGGCGCTGGTCACCGACGCCCAGCGACTCCAGCAGATCCTGCGCAACCTGCTCTCCAACGCGGTCAAGTTCACCGACAACGGGGCGGTGACGCTGCGGATCGCGCCGGCGCCCGACAACACGATCTTCGACGTGCCGGCCCTGACCAACGCGCAGCAGGTCATCGCGTTCACCGTGGTCGACACCGGCATCGGCATCTCCGACGACAAGCTGTCGCTGATCTTCGAGGCGTTCCAGCAGGCCGACGGCACCACCAGCCGTCGCTACGGCGGCACGGGGCTGGGGCTGTCGATCAGCCGGGACCTGGCCCGGCTGCTGGGCGGCAGCATCGTGGTGGCGTCGGCGCCCGGCCAGGGCTCGACGTTCACCCTCTTCGTGCCGGACGTGCTCGCCCCGGACGCGGTGGTCGCGCCGCTGCCGCCGTCACCGGCGCGGGCCGGGCTGCCGTCCTCGCTGCTCATGCCCCCGCCGGAGCTGCCCGAGCCGGCCTCCACACCGGCCACCCGGCGGCTGGAGGGCACCACCGTGCTGATCGTCGACGACGACGTCCGGAACGTCTTCGCGCTGACCAGCGCGTTGGAACTGCACGGCCTGACCGTGTTGTACTCGGACAACGGGGCGGACGGCGTCCGCCTGCTGGCCGAGCATCCGGAGGTGGACATCGTCCTGATGGATGCGATGATGCCCGATCAGGACGGGTACGAGACGACCCGACAGATCAGGCGTAACCACCGGTTCGCCGACCTGCCGATCGTCTTCCTGACCGCCAAGGCCATGCCCGGCGACCGCGAGTCGGCGCTGGCGGCCGGGGGAAGTGACTACATCACCAAGCCCGTCGACCTGGACGAGTTGATCGAACTCATGTCGTCCTGGATCAGCGGCAGCCGAACCGAGGAGAGTTCGTGACCCAGATGGCAAAGGCGCTGCTGGTGGACGACCGCCGGGAGAACCTGATGGCACTGGAGGCGATTCTCCAGGGCCTGCCGGTCCAGTCCGTCGCCGTGGAGAGCGGCGAGGCGGCCCTGAAGCAGCTGCTGGTCGACGACTTCGCGGTGATCCTGCTGGACGCCCAGATGCCGGACATGGACGGTTTCGAGACGGCCAGCCACATCAAGCGCCGCGAGCGTACGCGGCACGTGCCGATCATCTTCCTCACCGCCGCCGACCGGGACGCCCAGCTCGCGCTGCGCGGTTACGCGGTCGGCGCGGTCGACTACCTGACCAAGCCGTTCGACCCGTGGGTGCTGCGGGCCAAGGTGTCGGTCTTCGTCGAGCTGTGGGTGAAGACCCGGCAGCTCGCCGCCCAGTCGGATCTGGTGCGGGACCGGGACGCGCAGCTGCGGGTGCTGACCGATGCGGTCGACGAGGCCACCGCGATGCTGCGCCTCGACGATCAGGATTCCCGCGACCGCGCGGTGCAGCTCCTGGAGCAGGCCCGCTGGGGCAACACCCCCTGACCCAGGTATCGGAACCACGCCGGGCGGGCTGAGGTGCGATCTTGGTAGCTGGCGGCCCCCTGAGGGGCCGTAACTCGCCAAGATCGCGCCGCGCCTGTGCCGCGGGTGGGCGGGGAGTCAGCCCGTGGTCTGGTCGTTGCGGATCATCAGGGCGCTGCGCAGGCCGGTGATGTCCAGGACGCGGAGCAGGAAGTCGCCGACGTTGGTCAGGATCAGCAGGCTCTGCGCGTGGCTGGCCTTGCGGCTGAGCACGACGAGGGTGCCCAGGCCCTGTGAGTCGCAGAAGGTGACCCCGCCGAGGTCGAGCACGATGCGCGGCGGCGGGTCGGCGAGGACCTCGTTGACGACGGTCGACAGCTGGGCGGCCGTGAGCATGTCGATCTCACCGGCCAGGCGAAGCACAGCTTCGTCGCCCGTCCGGTGTAGCGTGATGGACAGTTCGGCACGATCCACTGGGTCAGCCTAGCGCGATCCGGGCCACCCGGCCCGTCGAGCGGTGGCGACCGAGCCGACCGGGCGCGGCGACCACGCTCCCGAGGAGGTCGGGAACGGGGACGTCCCGCGCCGCGGACGTGACGCCGCCGGGACGGCGGTGAGGGCCGACCCGGGTGAGCCTGGTAACCCCGGTACGGGGTGCCTGCCGATTCGCCGCCCGACGCTGACACAATGGCGGCATCGTGACCGATATGTTTCCCGCCGGATCCGGCCGCTACCCGGCCGAAGCACCGGCCTCCGAGGCCCTGTTCGACCGCGCCAAGGCCATCGTGCCCGGCGGGGTGAACTCTCCCGTGCGCGCGTTCCGTGCCGTCGGCGGCACGCCGCGCTTCATGGTCCGGGGCGAGGGGCCCTGGCTCTACGACGCCGACGACCGGCGCTACGTCGACCTGGTCTCCTCCTGGGGCCCGCTGATCCTCGGCCACGCGCACCCGGAGGTCGTGGACGCGATCCGGTCGGCCGCGACCCGGGGCACCAGCTTCGGCACCCCCACCCCGGGCGAGGTCGAGCTGGCCGCCGAGATCGTCGACCGCACGCCGGTCGAGCAGGTCCGGCTGGTCAACTCCGGCACCGAGGCCACCATGTCGGCGATCCGGCTGGCACGCGGCTTCACCGGCCGCCCCCGGATCATCAAGTTCTCCGGCTGCTACCACGGGCACTCCGACGGCCTGCTGGCCGCCGCCGGCTCGGGCGTGGCCACCCTCGGCCTGCCCGACTCGCCGGGCGTGACGGGCGCGGCGGCCGGTGACACGATCGTGCTGCCGTACAACGACGTCGCCGCCGTGGAGCAGGCGTTCGCCGCCGAGGGCCAGCACATCGCCGCGATCATCACCGAGGCCGCCGCCGGCAACATGGGCGTGGTCGCCCCGCGCGACGGCTTCAACTCCCAGCTCGCCCGGATCGCGCACGCGCACGGGGCGCTGCTCATCGTCGACGAGGTGATGACCGGGTTCCGGGTCTCCCGCGCCGGCTGGCACGGCCTCGACCCCTCCGACGCCGACCTGTGGACGTACGGCAAGGTCATGGGTGGTGGGCTGCCCGCCGCGGCGTTCGGCGGGCGCGCGGAGATCATGGAGCGACTGGCCCCCGCCGGCCCGGTCTACCAGGCCGGCACCCTCTCCGGTAACCCGCTGGCCTGCGCCGCCGGCCTGGCCACCCTACGGCTGGCCGACGACGCGCTCTACCGCAGGCTCGACGACACGGCTGCCGTCGTGGGCAGGCTCGCCGCGGACGCGCTCGCCGCCGCCGGGGTCCCGCACCGGCTGTCGTACGCGGGCAACATGTTCTCGGTCTTCTTCACCGACGCCGACGTGGTCGACTACGACAGCGCCCGCACCCAGCAGGTGCCGGCGTTCAAGGCGTTCTTCCACGCGATGCTCGCGGGCGGCGTCTACCTGCCGCCGAGCGCGTTCGAGGCGTGGTTCGTGTCTGCGGCGCTGGACGACGCCGCTCTGGAGCAGATCGCCGCCGCCCTGCCGGTGGCGGCCAACGCTGCGGCAGCGGCCGGTCACGGGGGGTAGCAGTGAGTGCGAGGAGTGAGCCGGGTCTGCGAGCCCCGCAGTCGCGAACGAAGGGGACGCAGCGTTGAGCAAGACGGTGGTCCACGTGCTGCGGCACGGCGAGGTACACAACCCGGACGGCATTCTCTACGGCCGGCTGCCGGGCTTCCGGCTCTCCGAGCTCGGCGTGCAGATGGCCAAGGCCGCCGCGCAGGGGCTGGCCGAGCGGGAGGTCGTGCACGTGGTGGCCAGCCCGCTGGAGCGCGCCCAGCAAACGGCCGAGCCGATCGCCGCGCAGTTCGGGCTGCCGGTCGGCGCGGACGAGCGGCTCATCGAGAGCGCCAACTGGTTCGAGGGCAAGAAGGTCTCGCCCGGCGACGGCTCGTTCCGCGACCCGCGTAACTGGTGGGTGCTGCGGGACCCGGTCACCCCGTCCTGGGGCGAGGCCTACCGGGCCATCGCGGAGCGGATGTTCGCCGCCCTGCACGCCGCCCGGGTGGCGGCCGAGGGGCGCGAGGCCGTGCTGGTCTCCCACCAGCTGCCGATCTGGACGCTGCGCCGCCACGTCGAGCGCAAGCGGCTCTGGCACGACCCGCGCAAGCGCCAGTGCGGGCTGGCCAGCCTCACCTCCTTCCACTTCGACGGCGCCAAGGTGGTCGGCATCGGCTACTCCGAGCCGGCCGCGCACCTGATCGCGATGTCGCCGACAGCCAGGACGGCCAAGGGGGCCTGATGAACGCCCGGAGGTTGACCGCGGGTCTGCTCGCCGCCGTCGTGACGGTGGCGCTGGCCGGCTGCTCGTCGCGCGACCGCGAGGAGGCGTGTGACAACTCCGGCGGCATCATCGAGTGCGCCCCCGACCAGCGCTCGGCCGCCCCGAAGCTCGCCGGTGAGCTGCTCACCGGCGGCAGCCACGACGTGGCGAGGGACCGGGGCCAGGTCGTGGTGGTCAACTTCTGGGGCTCGTGGTGCGCGCCGTGCCGGGCGGAGGCGGACGACCTGGAGAACACGTACCAGGCCACGAAGGCCTCCGGGGTGACGTTCCTGGGCATCAACATCCAGGACCAGCGGGACAAGGCGCTCGCCTTCGAGGAGAGCTTCAAGGTCACCTACCCGAGCCTCTTCGACCCGCCGAGCCGGCTGGCGCTCGCCCTGGACATCCCGCCGAACACCATCCCGGCCACCGTCGTGCTGGACCGCGACGGCCGGATCGCCGTGGTGATCCGCGCGGCGGTGAAGCAGGAGGGCCTCCAGCCAATCGTCGAGCGGATCGCGGCCGAGAAACCCGCCCCCAACGGTTCCCGCTGATGGGCGAGACGTTCTCCGAACTCGCCCAGTCGGGTCCGCTGCTGCTCGCCATCGGCGCGGCGGCGCTCGCGGGGCTGGTCAGCTTCCTCTCCCCGTGCGTGCTCCCGCTGGTGCCGGGCTACCTGTCGTACGTCACCGGCCTCGCCGGCGCCGACCTCGAAACCCGTCGCCCGCAGGTCAGGAAGGACCCCCCGTCAACGGATCCGGTAGCGGAAGGGTCCCTTCCTGACACCGAGGGCGGCGGCGGGGTGGCGGTGCGGGAGCGCGCCGAACCGACGAGGGCCGCGGTCAAGGGCCGGGTGCTCGCCGGCACGCTGCTCTTCATCGCCGGCTTCACCGTCGTCTTCACCGCCACCGCGATCCTCTTCGCCAGCGTCGGCCGGGTCTTCTTCGAGTACGAGCGGACGCTGGAGATCGTCATAGGCGCGCTGATCGTCGTGCTCGGGCTGAGCTACCTCGGGCTGGTCCCCGGGTTGCAGCGGGAGTTCCGGATCCAGCGGCTGCCCGCCGCCGGGCTGCTCGGCGCGCCGGTGTTCGGCGCGGTCTTCGCGCTCAGCTGGGTGCCCTGCGCCGGCCCGACGATCGGCGCGGTGTTGGGCATGGCCGGCGTCGGCGGGCAGACCGACCGGGCCGTGGTGCTCGCCCTGGCGTACTGCCTGGGGCTGGGGGTGCCGTTCGTCGTCTTCGGGCTGGGCTTCGAGCGGCTGCTCGGGGTGTTCCGCGCGGTCCGGCGCAACAGCCGGTGGGTCACCCGGTTGGGCGGGGCGCTGCTGATCCTGATCGGCCTCGCGCTGGTCACCGGCGGCTGGACGAACTTCGTGATCTGGTTGCAGACCACCGTCGGGGCGGGCGAGGTGAGCATCTGATGACTGCCGTCGACGAGCGGCCGGCACCGCCGGCCGAGGCGCCCCGGCGCCGACCCAACCGCCTGCTGGCCCTGCTGCGCAACTCGTGGCGGCAGCTCACCAGCATGCGTACGGCCCTGGTGTTGCTCTTCCTGCTCGCGGTGGCCGCCATTCCCGGCTCGGTGCTGCCGCAGCGCGGGGTCAACCCGGAGGACGTGCGGGACTACTTCACCGCGCACCCCGACCTGGCCCCGGTGCTGGACCGGATCGGCGCCTTCGAGGCGTTCGGCTCGGTCTGGTTCTCCGCGATCTACCTGCTGCTCTTCACCTCGCTGATCGGCTGCATCACGCCCCGGCTGCGCGACCACGTGCGGGCGCTGCGGGCGAAGCCGCCGGCCGCGCCGAGGCGGCTGGACCGGCTGCCGCAGCACACCGTGCTGTCCGCGCCCGAGGGGGGCGCGGCGGCGATCGCGGAGGTGCTGCGCCGGCGGCGCTGGCGGGTGGTGGTCCGCGGCGACGAGGTCTCCGCCGAGAAGGGCTACCTCAAGGAGACCGGCAACCTGCTCTTCCACAGCTCGTTGGTGCTCGTGCTGGTCGGCGTCGCGCTCGGCTCCTGGTACGGCTGGAGCGGCAACAAGCTGCTGGTGGCCGGCAAGGACAACGCGTTCTGCAACACCCGCCAGCAGTACGCCGAGAGCAAGCTCGGCCCCCGCGTCAGCAGCGCCGACCTGCCGGGCTTCTGCATCCAGCTCGACGACTTCGACGCCCGGTTCCTGGAGTCCGGTCAGCCGGACTTCTACGAGGCCAAGGTGACCGTGGACGAGGTCGGCGGCGAGCGGGGGCCGGCCGAATTCTCGGTCAACTCCCCGCTGCGCCTCGACGGCGCGAACGTCTACCTGCTGGGCCACGGCTATGCCCCGGTGATCCGCTACACCGACAAGTTCGGCCAGTCCCAGACCAGCAACTTCCCGTTCCTGACGACCGGCGATGTCGGGTTGACCAGCGAGGGGCTGGCGGCGTTCCCGGACATCAACGTGGATCCGGCCACGGGGGAGCGGGATGCGAACACGCAGATGGCCTTCTCCGGTCTCTACCTGCCGACGGCGCCGGCCGCCGCGCCCTTCGCCCGCTCCGAGTACCCCACCGAGCGGAATCCGGCGCTGAACCTCGTCGCCTACCGGGGCAACCTGGGCATGGACGCCGGCATCCCCGGCTCGGTCTACAAGCTGGACCAGCGGCAGGTGGATGCCGGCAAGGTCAAGGAGGTCGGCACGAAGCTGCTCCGCAAGGGGGAGACCTGGAAGCTGGACGACGGCACCACGCTCGAGTTCCTGGGCACCGTGCCGTACATCACGCTGTCGGTCCGGTACGACCCCGGCTCGACGTTGCTGCTGGTCAGCTCCGCCGTCCTGCTGGTCGGGCTGATGGGCTCGCTGTTCGGGCGGCGTCGCCGGGTCTTCTTCCGGGTGCTGCCGGCCGGTGCCGCCGACCCCACGAGTGGATCTCCGACGAGCGGTAGTAGTTTGGTCGAGGCCGGTGGCCTGCCGCGCACCGACCATCCCGGGTTCGCCGACGAGTTCGCGCAGCTCGTGGCCGCCGTCGGCGGCGACGGGCGGTCGGACGAGGAGGCCGGTGTCGACCGCGACGGCGGCGACCGGGCCGGAGCGCGAGAAGGAGCCGAGTGATGTCCGCACTCTCCGACCAGCTGGTGTCGTTCGCGATCCTGGCGTACCTGATCGCGATGATCAGCCACGCCGTCGAGTACGCGCTGGGCAACTCCCGCGCCCGGGTCGCCGCGGCGCCCGCCCGCGAGCTGGTCGGCGCCGGCGTCGGCGCGGCCGGGGGCAGCACCCCCGACGCGCCCGCCGACACCGGCGCGGCGGCGGCCGAGCGTACGGCCCGACGCGCCCGGCTGGGCGGCCTGGTCGCCGTCGCGGCCACCGCGCTCGGGGCGCTGCTGCACCTCGGGGCGCTGGTCACGCGCGGTCTCGCCGCGGACCGGATGCCCTGGGGCAACATGTACGAGTTCGTGCTCACGGGCACCTGGATCGGGGTCGCCGCCTGGCTGGTGGTGCTCTGGAAGCGGCCGCAGCTGCGCCGCCTCGGGCTGTTCATGTCGCTGGTGATGGTGCTGCTGGTGGCGACCGCCGAGCTGGTGCTCTACACCCCGATCGTGCCGCTGGTGCCGGCGCTCAACTCGTACTGGTTCGTCATCCACGTCTCGACGATCGTCTTCGCCTCCGGCATCTTCCTGCTGGGCGCGGTGCCGGCGGTGGCGTTCCTGATGCGCTCCGGCTACGAGCAGGGTCGCCGCAGCTTCCCGTACACGCTGGCGAAGCGGCTGCCGGCGGCGGCGGCGCTGGAGCGGCTGACCTTCGTGCTGCACGCCTTCGCGTTCCCGGTCTTCACCTTCGCGGTGATCGCCGGGGCGATCTGGGCCGAGGCGGCCTGGGGACGGCCGTGGGGCTGGGACCCGAAGGAGACCTGGTCGTTCATCTCCTGGGTGATCTACGCCGGCTACCTGCACGCCCGGGCCACCCCGAGCATGAAGCGGAACGTCGCGACCTGGCTCGCCGTCGTCGGCTTCCTCACCATGCTGATGAACCTCTTCGGCGTGAACATCTTCTTCGAGGGCCTGCACTCCTACGGCGGCCTGGACTGAGCCAGTCCCTGCAAGACGTATAACGCGTCGCGAGCGGCCGTCGGCGTCAGGGCAAGACCCTGCTGCTGTACGAGCTGGCCCGCGCCACGGAGGGCTTCTACTTCGGGGCGACCGAGGCGACGCAGGCGGACTCGTTGCGGCGTCTGGGCGAGGCGCTCGGTCGGCACACGGGCGCTCCCGGGCCGGTGCACCTCGCGGACTGGGCGAGCGCGGTCGACGCACTGCTGGCCCTCGGCCGGGACCGCCCGGTCACGGTGGTGGTCGACGAGTTCCCCTACCTGGCTCGGGCGAGCCGGGACCTGCCGTCGGTGATCCAGCACGCGCTCACCCCCGGCCGGGCCGAGCGCACCGCCTCCCGTACCCGTCTCCTGCTGTGTGGTTCGGCGCTCTCGTTCATGGGCGGGCTGCTGGCCGGCTCCGCGCCGCTGCGCGGGCGAGCCGGGCTGGAGTTGCCCGTCGCGCCCCTGGACTACCGGTCGGCCGCGGCGTTCTGGGGATTCGACGATCCGTTGCTCGCCGCCCAGGTGTTCGCCATCGTCGGAGGCACGCCGGCCTACCGCCGCGAGTACGTGCAGGACGACACGCCCGACGGGCGGGACGACTTCGACGACTGGGTCGTGCGGGCGGTCCTCAATCCTGCCCGCCCGCTGTTCCGCGAGGCGCGCTACCTCGTCGCCCTCGGCGAGTCGCCGCTCGTGGACGGTCCGCGTCCCCTGCCCGCCATCGGCGCAGTCAAGTGGGGCCGGCTGCTCGGCCGGCCCCACCTGGATCGACTGGAGCGGGCGCGCGAGCTGCTCGTCGCCCGCCCCGGGCTCGACGCGCGCGGCGCGCGGCTGCTGCTGGCCAGCGCCGAGGGATTCACCGCCGAACTGCGGCAGCTCGCCGCCCACCGACCCGATGTGGTGCTGGTCGGTCCTGACCGGCTCTACTCCGGCGCGTAGGCGCGAGACCGAGAAGCCGCGACCGGGCGGTCAGGCCGCGTCGTCCAACTGCCGCCGGACGAGCCGTTCGGTGGCGGTGGCCCCCGTCGGTTGCAACCCGGCGCCGGCGTTCTGCGCCTGGACGTCGATGGTCACCGCGATCCGGTCCGTACCCGCGATGATCATCTCGAAGATCTTGGCGAACCGTACCTCCATCTCCTTGCCGTCGTCGCCGGTCATCACCAGTCGGCTGCCGTGCGTCGCCTCGTGCAACTGCCGCATACGCAGGCCGGTGATGTCCTTGTAGCGGAAGTCGAAGGCGTCGGCGTTCGACACGATGCACTTGACGAAGTCCCACTCGCAGGAGAAGACCGAGATGCGGGTCTGCCCGAGGAGCAGGATGACGAACTTGTACCGCGAGAACCGACGGATGCCGTCCTTTCCCACCGCCTGTTCGGTGGGCGAGGCGGGACCGATGACGAGTTGCGGCTCGCAGATCAAATCGTCCAGTTCGCGGTCGAGGTGCCGGAGGGCGTGATCGAGAACGCCGAACTTGTCGAAGTGCAGCCACACGTCCATCTGCTCGTCGCTGGGCTTCGGCTCGGCCGCTGCCAGGTCACGCTCGTACGTCGACGTGAGCGCGTTGTACTGGCCGTATCCCTTGACCAGCAGGACGAGGCCGCCCACACCCACGAGCACCGCGAGGCAGAGGTAACCCGACTCCGACAACGACGCGAGCACGAGGATCAGCGCGAGGGCCAACCCGATGCCGCCGGCGACCATCATGGCCTGCGCGCCACCGGTCGCGGGCGGCACGGGCGTGCGGACGAAGTACTTGCGTACGTTCGGCTTGCGTTCCTCGATGCCGGCCTGCGCCACGGCGACGGTGGCCTGCCACAGCCGGTTCTCGCGGTTGCCGAGGAAGGGGGCGATCTCGGCCGCGTGCACCGGGTCGATGTCGCCGGCTCCGGCCTCGATGTCGGCGACGGACGGGCCGGGGTCGTGGCGGTCGGCGTAGTGGTCGCGCTTGACGGCCACCCAGAGGGCGCGGACGTGCGCCGCAGCGGGGTCGATCTGGAGTGCCCTGCCCAGGTGCTCCTCCACCCGGGCCATCACCTGCTGCGCCTCGCGACCCATCCGGCTGGGCCGTCTGCCGCCGAGGAGCGCGAGGGCCAGGTAGTAGTGCGGGTCGGCGCCCTTCGCCCCCTTGGCGATCGCCTCGGTGAAGTATTCGGCCGCCCTCTTGTACAGCCGTTCGGCGACGGCCCGCCGCCCGTAGGCCATCAGCTGCTGCGGCCCGTCGGACTTGTTGATGTGCACGTTGTCGGCGTTGATCTGGGCGCCGAAGACGCGCTGGCCGTGCTGGTCGAAGGTGGTCATCAGGAAGCCCCGCCCAACGAGTTCCAGATGGTCGCCATCGCCCCGCCGATCACCGCCAGCGGTGCCGCTGCCTGCAACACCTCGATGGCCCGCCGCAGCCGTCGCGAGGCCTCGCGTTGGTCGTCGCGGGTCAGGCTCCGGCGGGCGCCGTGCAGGTCGTCGACGACGGTGCGGCCGACCTGCGGGTCGAGGGCGCCGCTGGCCGTGGCCTGCTCCACCGCCCTCAGGACGGCCTCCAGTCGAGGGACGAGCTCCGTCTGGCCGGCGTTGTCGGGCAGGCGTTCGAAGGTGCTGTTCCGCAGATCGATGGTTTCGGCGTTGAACTGCTGATCCACGCGCTGGTTCTGCTGATTGAAGGTGGCCATCGCCAACCGTCACCCCGATCTTGCTCCGATGGAAAATGTTTCGGATGGTGGTGACGGAACCATTGGAATTGTCTGCGGGCAATGTCGGAAGATTTACGCTGCCGGGCGGATCCGGCGGAGCCCGACTGAACGGCGGGCAATTCCGCATGGACGGTGCTGGCCGCGTTCGCACGCGGTGTGTTAGCGGGTGGCCGAAAGGCCTATGACCGGCTCGGGCGTCCCGGGAAAGGCGCCTGTCGGCGGGTGGGCCGGGTCGGTCCGCGGGGCCGCGGGGGCGCACCGTTCGGGCTTCGACCGTTCGGGCGACGGCGACCGGGGGTCTTGACGGCGGGCGGCCGTGCTGCTGCCGGCCCCACCCGACGCCTGCCCGCTCCCGGCTCCGGGCGGGTGCTACCCGGGAACGGGTCGGTGGAGCCCCGCCCCGGCCGCGAACGCCAGGGGACGGGGTCAGCCGCCGAACCAGCCGGGCACGTCGAGGCGGAACGGGTTGGCCGGGGTGACCGCGCGCAGATCGTCCTCCAGGGCGGCGACCCGGTCGGGGCCGAGCGTGGCGGCCCACCGCTGCCGGAGCTGGTCGAAGACGGCCGCCGAGCGGCGCAGGCCGTCCAGGCCGTGCGGGGTCGCCCGGACCAGCTTGCGCCGGGCGTCGCGCGGGTCGTCGGCGCGCTCCAGGTAGCCGAGGGCGACGAGCCGGTCCACCGTCTTGCCGGCCGCCTGCTTGGAGACGCCGAGCCGCTGGCCCAGCTCGGTGGCGGTGGTGCCGTCGGCGCCGACGGCCTGGAGGACGAAGCCGTGCAGCGGTCGCAGCTCCGGGTGCCCCTGCCGGGCCAGCTCCGCGTGCAGGTCGTCGATGAGCGTACGGAAGCCGGCCAGCAGCAGCAGGGGCAGCAGGAAGCCGGGCCGGTCGGGGTCAGCCGTTGCCACGTTCGACAACCTCGTTTACTATTTCGACAACCACGTTGACGATCCTACGTCACGCGCGGCGCGTCGCCGATCGGGCCGCGCCGGCCGCCCCCGAACCCCCGAGAGCAGGTCTCCCGTGCCCCCGTTCACCGCGCACACCGCCGACACCGCACCCGCCGCCGCCCGGCCGACCATCGAGGGCGTACGCCGCAGGCTCGGGCACCTGCCCGCCGCCGTCGGCCTGATGGCCGAGTCCCCGGAGCTGCTCACCGGCTTCCTCACCGTCAACGGCATCTTCGAGAAGTGCGCCCTCGACCCGGTCGAGCGGGAGGTCGTCGTCATGACGGTCGCCACCCGCAACGAGTGCCACCTCTGCGTCGCCATGCACACCGCCGCCCTCACCCGGCACGGCGCGACGCCCGAGCTGGTCGACGCGCTGCGCGCCGGCATGCCGCTGCCCGACGACCGGCTGGAGGCGCTGCGGTGCTTCACCCTCGCCGTGCTCGACCACCGGGGCGCGGTGCCCGAGGACGGGACCGCCGCCTTCCTGGCCGCCGGCTACCAGCCCCGGCACGCCCTGGACGTGGTGCTCGGCGTCGGCACGTACACCATCTCCACTCTCGCCAACCGGCTCACCGGCGCCCCGCTCGACGAGCCCCTGGCCGCGTACGCCTGGAAGCCGGCCGCCCGCTGACGCACCTGGGCAGCCGAGGGCGGGGGTGGGCCGGCCACGGCTTGCCCGAGGCCGGCCCACCTCCGTCGAGGGCGCGGTCGTCCGGTCAGCCGAGGGTGACCGGGGCGGTGTTGTCGGCCGGATCGTCGTCCGGACGCGGGTAGTCGTAGTACGACCTGACCTCGCCGGGGGTGCCGGCGGGCCCGTCGATCCGCAGGTCGAACGGGACCGTGAAGCTCTGCCCGGCGGGGAACACGGCCCCCAGCCAGCAGACCCAGGACGTCGGAGCGCCGCCCTCGTCGTCGCCGGTCGGCGAGCAGCCGGGCGGGGTGGCCAGCACGGTCACGCCGGCCGGTGGGGTGAAGAGGAACCCGCCGGCGTTGCCACCGGAGACGGTGCCGTCCGGCACACCCGGACCGTCGTTGCGGATTCCCACGCTCACCCGCACGGTGGCACCGACGGCACCGGTGACGGTGGCGCCCACGGCGACGACGTCGAAGGCGCCGTGGATGTCGCGCAGGTAGGTCCCGCCGCCGGGGCCGGTGGCGGTGACCGGATCGAGCGTCCCACCGACCGGCCGCAGCCGGAGCGCGCGGTCGGCCTCCCGGCGGGTCAGCCGCACGTTGCCGGGCAGCGGCCCCGCGGTGGCCAGCGGCTCCACGAACTGGGTGATGCGCTTGTCGCCGAGGGCGGCCGGGCCGACCGTGGTGGCGAAGCCGTTGCGCAGTTCGTGCCGGATCCCGGGCGCGAACGTGCCCCGCACGGTGCAGACCACCACCGTGGCGAGCACGGGATCGGTGCCGTACCGGCAGTTCCGGTAGCTGGCCGGGTGCAGGCCGACCGGAAAGCGGAAAGTCACCCGCAGATCCTCGGCCGGCTGGTCACCGGCGTTGACCACGGCCACGGGCACGGCGTGGACGTCACCGACCTCGGCGCCCGAGACGTACTCGTCGACCAGGTCGAGAACGTCGGCACCGGAGCGCACGCTGACGGTCGCCTGCTGGGTGTACGGCTCCAGCCCGTCGGCCCGCACCGTGTAGTCCAGCGTGCCGGTCGCGCCGCCGACGGCGCCCAGGGCGGCGCGGAACACCACCGGCACCGTGCCGTTGACGGTGCCGTACTCGTCCGGGGTCGCCTCCGGCGGCATCGGGCAGGTCACCGAGGTGCCCTCGGTGACGCACCAGCTGGGGAAGCTGGCCGTGGCGACACCGGCGAGACCGCTCAGGTCGACGGTGACCCGGGGGGCGGTCGCGCCGCTGCTGCTCAAGTCCAGCGGTGCCGACCGGCCGGGCGCGCCGGCCGTGCCGACGGTGAGGTCGTTGAGCCAGCCGCTGACCCAACCGGGGTCGGTTTGCGCGGCGGCCGGGCCGGCCACCGTGCCGGCGCCCGCCGTGACCACGGCCAGCACCGTAAGGGCGCGCAGCACGCTGCGGCGCGGGAAGCGCACAGTTGTCATCGATCTCCTTCGTGGGGTGGGCCGGTCCGCGGAGCCGCGGCGGGGCGTCACCGCCGGCCCGGTCGGCGGACCTGATCCTAGTGAGCGCCAGCCGCCCGATCCGGCCCGCCGGAGCGACAACGTTCGATGGCGCGGGCTCCGCCGGCAGAAGCGGCCCGGCAGTTTCCGCGCTTCCTCACGGGTGGATCGCCGGTGTCACACCACCCGGCGTGGTCGCCGCCCAGGTCGGTGCGGGAGACTGGCAGGCATGGCGGCTCGTGGCTTCCCGTACACCGATCTCAAGGACTTCCTCGCGGCGCTGGAGCGCGCGGGCGAGCTGCGGCGGGTGAGCGCGCCGGTCGATCCCACCCTGGAGATCAGCGAGATCGTCACCCGGACGGTCCGCGCGGGCGGGCCGGCGCTGCTCTTCGAGCGGCCCACCCGGGGCGAGATGCCGGTGGTGATCAACCTCTTCGGCACCGAGAAGCGGATGGCGATGGCGCTCGGCGTCGAGTCGCTGGACGAGGTCGGCGAGCGGATCGGCAACATGCTCAAGCCGGAGCTGCCGGTGGGCCTCTCCGGGATGATGGACGGCCTGGGCAAGGTCAGGCAGCTCACGTCGATGCCGCCGAAGAAGGTCAGGACCGCCCCCTGCCAGCAGGTGGTCTACCGGGGCGACGACGTCGACCTGGACCGGCTGCCGGGGTTGCAGGTCTGGCCGGGTGACGGCGGGATCTTCCACAACTTCGGGCTGACCCACACGAAGCACCCGGAGACCGGCAAGCGCAACCTGGGGCTGTACCGGTTGCAGCAGCACTCGCGGAACAGCATCGGCATGCACTGGCAGATCCACAAGAACTCCACGGCGCACCACGCGGTCGCCGAGCGGCTCGGCCAGCGTCTGCCGGTGGCGATCGCCATCGGCACCGACCCGGCGGTGGCGTACTCGGCCAGCGCGCCGCTCCCCGCCGACATCGACGAATACCTGTTCGCCGGGTACCTGCGCGGCGAGCGGGTCGAGATGGTGGACTGCCTGACCGTCCCGTTGCAGGTGCCGGCGCACGCGCAGATCGTCCTGGAGGGCTACATCGAGCCGGGTGAGCGGCTCCCGGAGGGTCCGTTCGGCGACCACACCGGCTTCTACACCCCGGTGGAGCCCTTCCCGGTGATGCACATCGAGTGCATGACCACGCAGCGCGACCCGGTCTACCACACGATCGTCACGTCGCAGCCGCCCCAGGAGGACCACGGCCTCGGCAAGGCCACCGAGCGGATCTTCGCGCCGCTGCTGCGCTTCCTGATCCCGGACATCGTCGACTACGACCTGCCCGCCGCCGGGGTCTTCCACAACTGCGCGATCGTGTCGATCCGCAAGCGCTACCCGAAGCACGCTCAGAAGGTCATGAACGCGATCTGGGGCGCGCACATGATGTCGCTGACCAAGCTGATCGTGATCGTCGACGAGGACTGCGACGTGCACGACTACAACGAGGTCGCCTTCCGCGCCTTCGGCAACGTCGACTACGCCCGGGACCTGCTGCTCACCGAGGGCCCGGTGGACCACCTCGACCACGCGTCGTACCAGCAGTTCTGGGGCGGCAAGGCGGGCGTCGACGCGACCCGCAAGCTGCCCGCGGAGGGCTACACCCGGGGCTGGCCGGAGGAGATGCGGATGGCCCCCGAGGTCGTCTCCCTGGTCGACAAGCGCTGGAAGGAGTACGGCATCTGATGGCCACCGCCGTCGAACCGGTGCAGCGACCGGGCCGGGTCAAGTCCTTCCTCAAGCTGGTGGCGATCGAGCACTCCGTGTTCGCGCTGCCGTTCGCGTACCTGTCGGCGCTCACCGCCATGCAGGTCGACGGCGGGCGGGTCCGGTGGCTGGACCTGCTGCTGATCACCGTGGCGATGGTCGGCGCGCGGACGTTCGCGATGGCCGCCAACCGGATCCTGGACCGGCGGATCGACGCGCGGAACCCGCGTACCGCCTCCCGGGAGCTGGTCACCGGGGCGGTCAGCGTGCGGACGGCCTGGACCGGCGCGGCGGTCGCGCTCGTGGTCTTCCTCGCCGCCGCCGCCCTGCTCAACCCGCTCTGCCTGGTGCTCGCGCCGCTCGCCGTGGTGCCGCTGGTCGTCTACCCGTACGGCAAGCGGTTCACCAACTGGCCGCACGCGATCCTGGCCGTCGCCCAGGCCGTCGGCCCGGTCGGCGCCTGGCTGGGCGTCACCGGCACCCTCGACGGCTCCTGGCCGGCGTGGCTGCTGGGCGTGGCCGTCGGCCTCTGGATCGGCGGGTTCGACCTGATCTACGCCTGCCAGGACGCCGAGGTGGACCGGCAGATCGGTGTGCACAGCGTGCCGGCCCGCTACGGGCTGCGGTTCGCGCTGCACGCCTCCACCGTCGCGCACGTGGTGACGTTCGCGCTGTTCGTCTGGTTCGGGGCGCTGGTCGGCTTCGGCTGGCTCTGGTGGGTGGGTCTGGCGCTGACCGCCGTCGCCTTCGGCTACCAGCACCTGGTGGTCAGCCCGACCGACCTGAGCAAGGTCAACCGGGCCTTCTTCACCGCCAACGGCTTCGTCGGCATCGCGCTGTTCGTCTTCGCCCTGCTCGACCTGGTCGTCCGCCTCGGCCTGCGCGCCTGACCGGTCAGGAAGGGGCCCCTCCGCCGGCGGCAGCGTCGACGAGGCCGCCTCCTCCGCCGCCGTAGCGGGTGCTCTCCAGGGTCCAGTCGACGGTGGCCCGGACGGCGTTCGCCACCCCGTCGAGGTGGTCGGTGACCGCCTGGTCCAGCGCCGGGCCGAACGACGGCACCCCGGCGCGCAGCTCGACGAAGCGCCGCATCGACGCCCGCCAGCGCTCGGCCGTCAGGCCGACCGCGGTCTCCACCGGCACCCGCTGCTCGGCCGCCGTCGCGAGCACCAGGTTGTGCCCGCCGGAGGTGGCCTCGTCACGCTCCAGCGAGGCGAGGTCGTTGTACCAGGAGAGCAGGTCGTTGCCGGTGTCGGCGATCTCCCGCAGCAGCGGGTGGTGGTGGACCGGGTCGGGCAGCGGGCGGCCGGTGACGAACTCCACCAGCGGATACGACACGTACGCGGCGGAGGTGGCGCGCCGCAGCGCGACGTACTCGGCGACGCCGGGGCGACGGCCGGCCGCCTTGTTCGCCGCCTCCCGCCACGTGCCGTCGAGATGGTCGGCGACGGCCTCGGTGAAGCGCAGCCGCCAGCGGGCCGGCATCCGACGGCGCGGCTCCCGCCACGCGTGCACCAGCAGCCGCCTCAGCGGCCCGGTCAGGCCGGCGTGCCGGAGCCGGGGACCGGCGTGCAGCAGGGTGAGCGCGCCGGCGCGCAGCGCCCGGATCTGGTCGGCGTCGAGCCGGCCCGGCCGGTCGCACGCGTCGTCGACCAGGAAGAACCAGGTGAACAGGGCCGTCAGCGCCCGCAGGTCGGCCTCGGTGGCGCCGGGGTAGAGCCGGCCGGCGTACCGGGCGACGCCGGCGTGCGCCAGCCGTTGCGGCGCCGCGTCGTCAGTCGCCAGGCCGAGGCCCGGCAGCAGGTCGCCGACCAGCCACTCCTGCACCCGGTCGGCGTGCGGCGAGAGCCGGGGCGGGATGGGGCACTCCGACCGTAGCGACCAGAGGACCTCGCCGGTCATCACCGATTCCTCCCCGGTGCGATCCCGCTTCGCGTGGGAATCGCCACCGGCAGCATGTCAGGCGGGCGGGATGGTCGCGCTCCCGACCCGACATCGCGCCCGTCGGCGCACAACCGACACCTGAGCGGGACATCACGGACGCTCCGGACGGGGGTGCCCGGCATCGGGAGGGGACGACCAGGCAGGCTGGAGGGCATGCGCGAACCATGGGTGGTCGGAGTCTCCGGGGCGTCCGGCACGCCGTACGCGGCGGCCGTCGTGCGGGCGCTGCTCGACGCCGGCGAGCCGGTGGACCTGATCGTCTCCCGGGCCGCCCGGCTGACCGTCCTCGACGAGACCGGACGCCCGTTCCGGGACGCACACTGGGCCGACGACCTCGCCGCCTGGCTGGGCCGCGACCTCGCGGGAGCCGACGTGCGGCACTGGCCCGCCGGCGACCTGGCCGCCGGCCCGAGCAGCGGCTCCTACCGGGTACGCGGGATGGCGGTGGTCCCGGCGAGCACGGCGGCCTGCGCCGGCATCGCGATCGGGCTCTCCAAGGACCTGTTGCAGCGGGCCGCCGAGGTCAACCTCAAGGAGCGCCGGCCGGTGGTGGTGGTGCCCCGGGAGACGCCGGTGACCCGCAGCCACCTGGAGCATCTGATCGCGCTGCACGACGCCGGAGCGGTGGTGCTGCCGGCCAGTCCCGGCTTCTACGGCGCCGGGGCGGCGGCCTCCGCCCCGCAGCTCGTCGACTTCGTGGCCGGCAAGGTGCTGGACGCCCTCGGCGTACCGCACACGCTGTTCCGTCGCTGGTCGGGTGAGCTGGGCGCGGCGCGGGAGTGACCCGGGCCCGGCTCACCGCGACGCGGACCGGAGCTCTCGTCCGGCCCGCGTGATGATCCGCACCATTCAGTACATGCCGGCGTTGGCCGGGCCCGGCCCGGTCGAGGTGGCCGGCCCCGCGTTACGCGGCTTGCCGACGTCTTCCGCCTCGTCCAACATGCCCTCCCCCTCAAGCAGGGCCCGCACCTCGGATTCCCGAAACCGGCGATGCCCGCCTGGAGTCCGGATGCTGCCTATCCGGCCCGCCGCTGCCCATCGCGTCACAGTCTTCGGGTCAACCCGAAACAGCGCGGCAACTTCACCCGGTGTCAGCAGGCGATCTCCAGTGTCCACAGCCCCCTCCTCGCGTCGACGAAGCCCCCGGCTGAACACACTGCCCCCGGCCGGTGCGAGCCCAGAGCCGTCATGAGGGACGTATGGCAATTACAGCACCAGCGACCTGGCCTGTCCGCCAAACGCGAAAAACGCACTGAGTGGGAAGTTAGGAAATATTACCTGGGTGCGGCTCCCTTGACTGTCAGTTTGCGAGCGACTACGCCCTGTCATGTCCAACGCGCGCCGGATGCCCGACGTTACGCCCGGACCGCTAGGGTCACAGTCCGTGGACGCCATCGACCTGAGCCTCGTGGAGCTGCTACGCGGCAACGCCCGCCTGTCCTACGCCGAGCTGGCCCGGCAGGTCGGCCTCTCCGCGCCCGCCGTGCACGAGCGGGTCGGCAAGCTGGAGTCCAGCGGTGTGATCCGGGCCTACCGGGCGGAGGTGGAGCCCGAGGCGATCGGCTTCGCCGTCACCGCGCTCATCGGGATCGTCGAGGACTCCGGCGGCGACACCGACGACGTGCTGGAGGCCTTCCGGCAGATGCCCGAGATCGAGTCCTGCTACTTCATGGCCGGCGTCGAGTCGTTCCTGCTCAAGGCCAGGGTCGGCACCATCGCCGAGCTGGAGCGGCTCATCGTGCGGCTGAACCGGACCCCGGGCGTCGCCTCCACCCGGACCGGCATCGCCCTCTCCACGAAGTGGGAGAACCGGCCACAGGCCCCGGTGCCTCCCGCCACCTGA
>NZ_WAAS01000091.1:0-23510 GCF_008806585.1 Micromonospora sp. AMSO12t | reverse complement strand
TGCGTAGGTGGGTTACCAGGCGCATGCCGTGGTAGACGGCGAGGGCGGCGGCGGTGCCGAGGGCGATGCCGTTGAACGAGAGGTCGCCGGCGGTGAGGGTGTAGTTGGCCGCGCCGACGATCACCGCGACGGCGGCGGTCATCAGGTTCACCGGGTCGTGGAAGTCCACCCGGCTCTCGATCCAGATCCGCGCGCCGAGGATGGCGATCAGGCCGTACAGGGCGGTGGTGGCGCCGCCGAGGACGCCGGCCGGCACGGTGAGGATCAGCGCGCCGAACTTCGGGCTGAGCCCGAGCAGGACCGCCGTCAGGCCGGCCACCCAGTACGCGGCGGTGGAGTAGACCCGGGTCGCCGCCATCACGCCGATGTTCTCCGCGTAGGTGGTCGTGCCGGAGCCGCCGCCGGAGCCGGCGAGCATCGTGGCCAACCCGTCGCCCATGAACGCCCGGCCCATGTCCCGGTCCAGGTTCCGGCCGGTCATCGCGGCGACCGCCTTGACGTGCCCGGCGTTCTCGGCGATCAGCACCAGGATCACCGGGATCACCAGCACGACCGCGCGCAGGCTGAAGCTCGGCGCGTGGAACTCGGGCAGGCCGACCCAGGCGGCGTCCCGCAGGCCGTCGACCGCCTTCGGGTCCAGGTCGCCGAGCACGGCGGCGAGGACCCAGCCGACCACCACCCCCAGCAGGATGGACAGGCGGGCCAGGAAGCCCCGGAAGGCCACCGTGGCGAGCAGGATGGCGGCCAGCGTCACCACCGCGATCAGCGGCTGCGCCTTCACGCCGGTGCCGCTCCCGTCGCCGTCCCAGGCGACCGGGGCGAGGTTCAGGCCGATCAGCGCGACGATCGCCCCGGTGACCACGGGTGGCATCAGCGCGTCGATCCAGCGCGACCCGGCGAGCTGGACGACCAGCCCGACGGCGGCCAGCGCCACGCCGGCGACGACGATGCCGCCGAGCGCCGGGCCGATGTCGCCGCCGGCCTTGGCCGCCAGCACCGGCGCGATGAAGGCGAAGGACGAGCCGAGGTACGAGGGCAGCCGGTTGCCGGTGATCAGCAGGAACAGCAGCGTGCCGAGCCCGGAGAAGAAGAGCGTGGTGGCCGGCGGGAAGCCGGTGATGAGCGGCACCGTGAAGGTCGCGCCGAACATCGCGACGACGTGCTGCACGCCGACGCCGAGGGTGCGCGGCCAGGAGAGGCGTTCGTCGGGGTGGACCACGTCGCCGGGGCGGATGGACCGGCCGTCGCCGTGGACCGCCCACGCGGACCAACGGGAGCGCGGCTCGGTGGAGGACTGGGTCATGGAACGCCCTTCGCGTCTGGAGAGGTGACGGGGGCGCAGGTGAAACCCAGGAGTCGTTTCTAGCAGAGGCCCGGCTCGGCCCGGCCGGTGGCCCGGCAGGGGTTCGGCTGGTGGCATGGGCGGGGCCGTGCGGGCCCGCGAACCGTTGCCGCCCGTCGGGCGGGTCAGGCGACGCCGGCGGGGCGGAACTGGACGCTGACGCGGGGCCCGACGGGGCGGGTGGTCTTGGGCACGGCGTGCTCCCAGGTGCGCTGGCAGGAACCGCCCATCACCACGAGGTCGCCGTGGCCGAGTGGGAAGCGCAGGCTGTCGCCGCCACCACGGGGCCGCAGCAGCAGTGCGCGCGGCGAGCCGAACGAGACGATGGCGACCATGGTGTCGGTGTGCGCGGAGCGGCCCTGGGTGTCGCCGTGCCAGGCGACGCTGTCCCGGCCGGAGCGGTAGAGGCACATGCCGGCGGTGACGAAGGGCTCGCCGAGCTCGGGGGCGTAGTGCCGGGTGAGGGCGGCGCGCGCCTCGGTGAGCAGCGGGTGCGGCAGCGGGCGGTGCCCGGCGTACCAGCAGAGCAGCCGGGGCACGTCGACCTCGGCGTCGTACATCGTGCGGCGCTCGGCCCGCCAGGGGACGTCTCGCAGCAGGACGTCGAAGACCTGGTCGGAGCCGGTGACCCAGCCGGGGAGATGGTCGACCCACGCGCCGTGGGTGAGCGGGTGCCGGCGCAGCCGGTCGGCCAGCGGGCTGAGCGACGGTCCGGCGGCGGTGAGGTCGAACATCGACGGCTGGTAGGCGGCCCCGGTCATCCGTCCAGCGTACCCGCCATGTTGGTACAGGTGTACGGACGCGTCGACCGCCCGCCGGTCGCCGGTGAGGGGCGGCCGGTCGGGCGGTGCGAACCCCGCCTCAGCGGCTCAGTATGCGGCGCACCCGGCCACCGATCACCTGCTTGACCCGGGTCTGCAGGCGCTGCCCGCGCAGCGTCTCCGTCTCCTTGCGCAGCTCGACGTTGCGGTCGCGCAGCCACTGGATCCGCTCCAGCAGCGCGTCGGGGGCGGTCGCGGCGGCGGGGCGTACGGCGGGCGGGAAGGCGGTGGAGCGCACCTGCGCGTCGAACCGGGCCGCGCTGTCGCCGTCGGCGAAGGCGTGGCCCAGGTCGTGCTTGGCGAGGAAGGCCAGCATCGTCTCGTAGCGTGACCTGTGGCCGGCGTTGAGCGCCGTGTAGTCCGCCTCCGCGTAGAGCTGGGCGGCGTCGACGTCGACCGGCACGTCCTTCATGACCCGGTGCGGGATCTCGAAGTACCGGGCGAGTTCCAGGGTGCGCGAGTCGTGCGCGAAGAGGTAGCCGGGCGTGCCGGCGATCAGCGCGGTGATGGTGCCGTGGATGCGGGTGCCGAACGCGAACTCGAACCCGGAGAGGTAGTCCATCCAGGTCCAGGGGTCGACGAACATCCGCACCTTGTCCTCGGTGAACAGCGGGTGCGAGGTGTGGATCGGGATCTTGCTGGTCCTGCCCCGGTCCCCGGGGGCGTCGCCGTAGAGGAGCGTGCCGAGCGTCTTGAGGTCCTGCGGCAGGTAGCGCAGGTTCGGGTACCGCTCGTGGTGCCGGGCGATGATCTCCGCCATCGACGTGACGTACGGGGAGACGGTGAGCGCGAGCCTGTCGTCGGGCGACAGGGACGCCTTCCTCTTCTCCACCCGCAGGCTGTCGCCGTGCAGGAACATCGACGGGCAGCCGATCACGTCGACGGCCGAGAAGCCCAGGGTGCGCAGGTAGTCACGGGTGATCTCGCCGCGTACGCCGATGCTGTGCGAGCGGTCGAGGACCGCCCGTACGAACCGGGTCACGACGTCGTCGATCGGGCGGAGGTACTCCCGGTCGCCGTTGATGTCGGTCTGTACGCCCACCCCGAGCACCACCACCGGGATCTTCAGCTGCTCGATGAGCTTCGTCATGGCCTCGACGCGGTGGGCGTAGCTGCGGCGGAAGGCGTTGGCGAGCGGTACGACGTAGACGTCGTACCGCTCGTTGATCATGTCGGCGTCGCGCGGGTCGATCCTGAACTCGGTCGAGGTGATCTCGGCGGTGGCGGTGCGCAGGAGCTTGTGGGCGGCGTGGCTGAAGACGAGGTTGCCGTTGTTGTCGCCGATCCAGTTCCGCTCGTGCGTCTCCTCCGGCGAGTAGACGTCGAACGGGCCCTTCTTCGCCCGCATCAGGATTCGCTTGTGCATTCGCCCGCCTCTCGTCACCTCCGGGTCTGGGAATACTAGCCACCCGATCGGCCGGAACCCGGATGCCCGCCACCGCCGTCACGGATGGGGACGCAACGGTCACGGAGGGACGGGAGGAACGGGACTCCCCCACGGGACAGAACGGGCACTCGCGGACGGGACGGAACAGAGCCTCAGGCCCGGCGGGTAGGGTGCCCGGCGGGGCGGCGCCGACCGGCGGACCGCCACGGGCCCCTCGGGGCGCCTGAGGACGGGGTCGAGGAGGAGACGTACGTGCTGGTGACCCTGCGGATCGTCGGGATGCCGGCATGAACGACGCCGCGACCGTCGCGACCGTCGCGCCCGCCGCCCGGCCCGCGTCCCCGGCCAGCCGCCTGCCGTCGCTGACCGGGCTGCGCTGGGTCGCCGCCCTGCTCGTCTTCGGGTTCCACGTCGCGACGATGGGCATCATCGCCGAGCCCGGCCAGAAGGCCGTCGTGGACTGGGCCTTCGCACTCGGGCTGTCGGGCGTGCAGTTCTTCTTCATCCTCAGCGGCTTCGTGCTGGTCTGGTCGGCCCGACCCACCGACACCCGTCGGGCGTTCTGGCGGCGCCGGGTGGCCAAGATCTGGCCGAGCCACGTGGTGCTGTGGGTGGCGGCCCTGGCGGTCGCGGCCTGGTTCGCCGACCCCGTGGACCGGTTCGTCGCGGTGGAGAACCTGTTCCTCCTCCAGGCGTGGGACCCGCGGCCGGGCCACTTCTACAGCATCAACACGGTCAGCTGGTCGCTGTCCTGCGAGTTCTTCTTCTACCTCTGCCTGCCGTTGGCGCTGCCGCTGATCCGCCGGGCCCGACCGTGGGCCCTGTGGGCCGTCGTGGTCGCGGTGCCGCTGCTCATCCTGGCGCTCTGGCCGGCCCAGGCGCTGGTGCCCGAGGAGAGCCGCTGGTGGTTCACCCAGATCTTCCCGCCGGTGCGGTCGCTGGAGTTCTGGATGGGCGTCGCCGCCGCCGAGCTGATGCGGCGTGGCCGGTGGCGCGGGCCGGGCCTGCCGCTGGCCAGCCTGCTCTTCGTGGCGACCTGGGTGGTCGCCGCGCAGTGGGTCCGCGCCGAACTGTGGGCGGCGCTGCTCTCGGTCGCGTACATCCTGGTCATCGCCGCGGCGGCGGACGCGGACGTGCGCGGGCGGCGCTCGCCGTGGCGGTCCCGGCCGATGATCTGGCTGGGCGAGGTCTCCTTCGCCTTCTATCTGGTGCACGTCCTCGTGATGATCACCGTCCTGCGGCTCACCGGCGACTGGGGTGTCGGCTTCACCGGCTGGTCGGGGCTGGCGGTGGTGCTCGGCTTCCTGCTGGTCAACCTGGCCCTGGCCGGCCTGTTGCACCGTCTCGTCGAGACGCCGATGATGCGGCTGCTCACCCCGCGCAGGTCGGCCCGGGCGCCGCGGGGCGGGGACGGCGCCGGGCAGGACCCCGGCGGCCCCGGGGCGGCGCCGGGAGACCGGGGCAACGCCGTGCCGCGCCCCCGGGCCGCCGACCCGCAGGACGGCCACCGGCCGACGTACGCCGACTCGCGCTGAGCGCCCCGGCGACCGGAGTGTCCGCCGACGAAATCCCGGCCGTTTCGGTGACGCCGGTCACCACGTCGGCGAACCGGTCATCGGGCGCGGCCCGGTCGATTCCTGCCGGGGTTTCGGCGCCGATGTCCGCCACTTGTCCCGTTGTCGCCCGGAGGTGCGCGCAGAAACGGTCGTCCCATTGAGTCGCGTCAGTGGCGAAGTGCCCGCAAAAATTGTCTGCCGATCAAGGTTTAGGCAGGTGGGACGGGGTTGGCAGGGCGCGGACCGGCCAGTAATGTCGGCGCGTCCGGTGCGGTACCCGATCGCCAGAGGCGACGCCGCGCCGACCCGCCTAATCGTGAACGACGAACCGGGGACCCAGTGCTCGTTGGGGTGAATCCGTGGGCCGTGGGCCCGTGGTAGGGCGTTCTTCCCGCCCGAATCCGTCAGCTAACCCGGTCGGCGGTGTCGGAAGGAGTTCCATCGTCATGCCACACCCGTACACCCCTCGGTTGTGCCGCCGTCTCCACGGCGCCGCGGTGACCGCGCTCGTCCGCCCGCAGGTCATGAGCTGACCCACCGGTCACCGTCCGTCGCCCGGCGTCCCGGGCGCATCCCCTGAGTGGCCCACCACCCGCCCGGACGCCCGTCCGCGCGGTCGGTCCGCCCTGCCCTCGGCGCGGACCGACGGCCGCTCACCCCGAGCCCGTGGAGGAAACCGTGAAGCACCACCTCAAGCGACAGCTGCGTCGCCTCACGTCCGAGCGTCCGTACCAGCTGGCCGCCGCGTCCGCCGCGGCGCTCGTGCTGGCGTCGGGCACGGTCGCGCTGCTGGCCGGAACCGACGAGGCCCCCGCCGCCGCGCAGGCCCCGGTGGCCGCGACCGAACTGCGGGACGACGCGTCGGCCTCGCGCAGCCAGGCCCGGGTCGCGCCCGCCCCGTCCAGCGCCGCCCCGGCCGCGTCCAGCGCCGCCCCGTCGGCCAGCGCGTCCAGCGCCGCCCCGGACCCGGACCTGACCCGCAAGCCGGAGCCGCCGAAGCCTCCGGCCGCCAAGAGCCTGGACTACGACTACCAGGCCCAGACCACCTTCTACAACTGTGGTCCGGCGGCCGTCCGGCACGCCCTCAGCGCCGCCGGCATCGCGCGCAGCCAGGACGCCCTCGGTGCCCAGTTGGGCACCGACCAGATGGGCACCGACTCGGCCCAGGACACCACCCGGGTGCTGAACGCGACGGTGAAGGGCGACCCGTACCGGACCCGGATGATCCCCGGTGGCGCCGCCACCCCGGCCCAGATGGACCGGCTCCAGGCCGACGTCGTCGCGGCCATCACCGACGGGCGGGGCGTCGTGGTCAACGTCGCCGGCAGCGCCACGGACACCGACGGCGGCTGGCACTCCTTCCCCGGCGGCCACTACATCGCGGTGGTCGGCTACCAGGACGAGGGGCGGCTGGTGAAGATCGCCGACTCGGCGAACCCGGCGACCGCGTCGTACTGGATCAGCACCATCGCCCTGGCGAACTGGGCCGCCACCCGCGGCTACTCCGCCTGAGCGACGCCGTCGGGCGTCGGCTCCCCACCCGGGGGGTCGGCGCCCGATGTCGTGTCCGGGTCACGGCCCTCGCCCGCGGCGTCCGACGGGTGGCACACTGCGCCCATGGTCGATGAGTCGGGTGAGCGGGACGGCCGGAGGGTGCTTCTGCTGCTGCACGGCATGGGCGCGACCGGCGACGTGTGGCTGCCCTGGGCGCCGCTGCTGGAGCGTCGGTGGGCGGGGCGGTGGCTGGCGCCCGACCTCGCCGGCCACGGCTGGTCGCCGCCGTTGCCGGAGTACTCCTTCCCGGGGCTGGCCGCGCGGATCGGCGCGGGGCTCGCGGCGGGGGACCGGCTCGTCGTGCTGGGGCACTCCCTCGGCGGGGTGGTCGGGCTGGCGCTGGCCGCCCGGGGCGCCGGGCTGCCCGTCGACGCCGTCGTCGGGCTCGGCATCAAGGCCGTCTGGTCGCCGGCGGAGCTGGCCAAGGCGGGTGAGCTGGCGGCCCGGCCGGTGACCTGGTTCGCCAGCCGGGACGAGGCGGCCCGCCGCTACCTGCGGGTGGCCGGCCTGACCGGGCTCTTCGCCCCGGAGCACCCCGTGGTGGAGGCGGGGCTGCGGCAGGTCGACGGCCGCTGGCGGCTGGCGATGGACCCGGCCGCGTTCGGCGTGGGCGCGCCGGACCTGCCCGCCCTGCTGGCGGCGACCGACGTGCCCGTGCTGCTGGCCCGCGGCGAGCACGACCCCATGGTCACCGACGCCCAGCTCACGGAGCTGGGGGTGCCGGTCGCCACCCTGCCCGGCCTCGGGCACAACGCCCACGTCGAGGCCCCCGAAGCGGTCCTGGACCTCGTCGAGCCGTACCGCTGACGGTGCCCCGCGAACGGCCCGACCCGGAGATCCGCCGTCGCGACCGGTGTGCCTCCCGGCCGGTGCGTCAGGTGGCGGGGGAGAGGGTCGCCTCGTCCGGGTCGAGCGGCAGGCCGGTCGCGCCGCCCGTGCGCGGGGCGGGCGTCTTCCAGCCCTCGTCGAGCTGGCGCCGTGCGGCCTCCAGGAACGCCTCGGCGTACGACTCGGCGGGGAAGTCGCCCAGGTAGCGGCTCCGGGTGACCCACCGCGCCGAGGCCAGCGGATCGGTGTCCAGCAGCGCGGTCAGCACCTCGTCCACGTTCGCCATGTCGCGCCGCAGCACGTAGCCCGACCCGGCGAGCGGGAACTGCTCGGGGAACCGGTCGCCGGAGTCCACCATGTCGGTCACCGCGTACGGCTTGCCGGAGTAGAGGTAGTCGGAGATCACCCCGGACACGTCGGAGACCAGCGCGTCCGAGCGGTTCACGCACTCGGTCAGGGTCAGCTCCCGGCTGGCGGCGGCCCCGAAGACGTGCTGCCGGCCGCTGCGGGCCCGGTCCGCGGCCAGCAGTTCGGTGAGCCGGCCCAGCTGCCGGGCGGAGGCCGGGTTCTGCGAGGTGTACGGGTGGGCCCGCAGGATCACCGTCGCGCCCCGGTCGAGCAGCCGGCGCAGCAGCGTCTCGGCCACCGGCAGGGAGCAGTAGTTCGCGTCCGCGTTGTGCCCCGTCCAGGTCGGCGTGTAGAGCACGGTCGGGTTGGCCCGCCCGTGCGCCGGCTCCGGGCGTACCTCGATCGACTCGACCTGCGGGCGGCCGACGACGACGAACTTCTCCGCCGGGATGTCCACCCCGGCGCGGGCGTACCGGTCGATGGCGGCCTGGCCGGCGACGAAGATCCGGTCGAAGATCGCCGAGACCGGGTTGGCGCTGGGGGCCTTGTCGCTGTCGCCGTGGTGCAGCTGGACGTGGGTCAGCTGGGTGTAGCGGATGCAGTGGCTGTTCTTCGCGCCGTGGTTGACGTAGAACGCCACCCGCAGACTCGGCACCAGCGCCTCGTCCATGGCCCTGGTGGTGGGGCAGTAGACCACGGGCGCGCTGGTGGCCGCGGCGACCAGGGGCAGGAACTCCGGCTCGCGCACCATCACCAGGAACGGCCGGCCGATCCGCTCCAGGTACGGCAGCCACATGGTGACCTGGTACTCCGAGCCGGGCGGCGCGGAGAAGTGGAGCAGGAACTCGGGCTGGTGCCGGCGCAGCGCGCGGGACACCGCCGAGCCGCCGGCCCCCGGCCGGAACTTGCGCCGGGCGAGGTCCAGCCCGACCGCCGCGGCACCGGCGGCGACCAGGGCGACGGCCGTCAGCGCGACACCGGCGGGCAGGCCCGCGACGGCCGCCAGCGCCAGCAGGGCGAGCAGCACCGCCAGCGCGTCGCCGAGGCGGGCGGCGACCAGCGGCGTCCACGAGCGCACCGGCAGGTTCGCGGCGCGCACCTCCAGGCCGCCGG
Organism: Micromonospora sp. AMSO12t; assembly: GCF_008806585.1. Classification (NCBI taxonomy): domain Bacteria; kingdom Bacillati; phylum Actinomycetota; class Actinomycetes; order Micromonosporales; family Micromonosporaceae; genus Micromonospora; species Micromonospora sp. AMSO12t. The sequence continues at coordinate 14,561 of NZ_WAAS01000091.1, read as the reverse complement.
CGTCGCGGAGCGGGTTGACCAGCAGCACCAGCCCCAGCAGGGCCAGCGCGGTCACGGCCAGCGCGGGGTCGAACCCGGCGTCGAGGCGGCGGGCGTAGCCGACCAGGATCGCCGCCGCGACCAGCGTGGTCTCGGCGGCGTTGTCGGCGCCCGGGCGCACCCGCCGCTCCCAGGTGGCCGCCGCGAGGGCGGCCACCGCCAGCCCCAGCCCCCAGCCGGTCGCGCCGGTCAGCGCGACGACGAGGAACGCCAGCACCGCCAGGCCGGTGGCCAGCGCGCGGGCGAGCAGCTTCCGAACCAGGTCACCACGCATGTCGGCTCCGTTTCCCGCCGTGGCCCGAAATCCGCGTCAGCCGGCGTCGGCCGGGCTGGCGTCCCGCTCGGCCCGCGCCGGCCCCGGCTGGGCCGGCACCTCGCCGGGCGCGCGACGCACGTCGATGACCTGGCCGGTCAGGTCCGAGATCAGCACGTCCAGCGACGCCTGGGCCACGGTCTCGGCGGCGAGCAGGGTGTGCTCCGGCTCCTCGCCGAACGCCTTGGTGCGCATCGGCGTCGCGGTCCGCTCGGGGTTGACGCAGTTGACCCGTACGCCGAACTCCGCCCACTCGTCGGAGAGCGCCTGGGTGAGGTTGACCAGGGCCGCCTTGGTGGAGGAGTAGAGCGCGTAGTCGGCGCGGCCCCGGGTGTAGGAGCTGGAGGTGTAGAGCAGCAGCTGGCCCTTGGTCTGCTGGAGGTAGGGCAGCGACTGACGGGCCACGATGACCGGCCCCACGAAGTTGACCTGGAGCACCCGGTCCATGGTCTCCTGGTCCATCTCGGACAGGGGACCCTTCTCCAGGATGCCGGCGGTGACCACCACGTGGTCGATCCGGCCGGTGGCCTCGAAGGCGGTCTTCAGCGCCGCCTCGACGTCCTCGGCGCGCTCGACGTGGGTGCCGGTGCTGGAGCGGCTGAACGGGAAGACCTGCGCGCCGTAGCGGCGGGCCAGCACGGCGAGGTCGTGGCCGATGCCGTAGCTGCCGCCGAAGATGACGATGGTCCGGCCGGTCAGCTCCTCGGTGTAGCTGCGCTCGTCGGTCACCCGGGGTGCCTGCGCGGCGGCGAGCTGGAACAGCTTGTCCGCCAGGTGCACGTCGACCGGGTGGGTGACTTTGATGTTCTCGTCGGAGCCGTCGATGACCTTGATCGGCGTGCCGGGCAGGTAGCGCAGCACCACCCCGCAGTCGTCGGTGGCGGCGAAGTGCGGGTCGTCCTCGGCGAGCCGGTAGGCCGCGCGGATGGTGCCCGAGCGGAACGCCTGCGGGGTCTGGCCCCGGCGCAGCGAGGAGCGCACGGGGATGTCGGTGATGCAGTCGTCCTCGTCGACCTGGACGATCGTGTCGGCCGACGGGATGGCCACGTCGACCGCCGAGTACGTCCAGAGCGCGTTCACGCACTCCCGCACGATCCGGCCGCTGACCAGGGGCCGCACCGCGTCGTGGAAGAGGATGTTGCAGTCGCCCTCGCCGACGGCGTCGAGCGCGATGCGGGTGGTGGCGTTGCGGGTGTCGCCGCCCTCGATCACCTTGGTGACCTTGCGGAAGCCGGCCTTGTCGACGATCTGCTGCGCGTCGGCGACGTGGCCGGTGGCCATCAGCACGACGATCTCGTCGATCTCGGGCGCCGCCTCGAAGACCGCCAGGGTGTGCTCGATGATCGGCTTACCGGCGATCTTCAGCAGCTGCTTCGGGATGCCGAGGCCCAGCCGGGTCCCGGTGCCGCCGGCCAGCACCACCGCCACCGTCCGCGAGGGCCGCCATGGCGCCGGGTCCTCCGGTGCGGCGTCCGGGCCGGTGGTGTGGTCCTGCGTCATTGCCGAAGCCTCACTCTCAGGGTGCGTGAACAGAAGGTTCCGCCCGCGCGGCGACCGGATGAACCTTAACGCGCGGACCGCGCCGCCCCCACGGGGCGACGCGGTCGGCCGGCACCGGGCGGATGCCGTACGTGCGCCGGGGCGCTACTTGCCGCTGAACGCCTCGTACTCCCGGACGACCTCGTCGGTCGGGCCGTCCATGCGCAGGACGCCCGATTCCAGCCAGATCGTCCGTTCGCAGGTGTCCCGGATCGAGGAGAGCTGGTGGCTGACGAGGAACACCGTGCCGGCGCCCTCCCGCAGCTCCCGCACCCGCCGCTCGCTGCGCTTGCGGAAGATCTTGTCGCCGGTGGCGAGGGCCTCGTCGATGAGCAGCACGTCGTGCTTCTTGGCCGCGGCGATGGAGAAGCGCAGCCGGGCCCCCATGCCGGAGGAGTAGGTGCGCATCGGCAGCGAGGCGAAGTCGCCCCGCTGGTTGATGCCGGAGAAGTCGATGATCTCCGGGGTCTGCCGCTGCACCTCCTCGGGCGACATGCCCATGGCCAGGCAACCCAGCACGACGTTGCGCTCGCCGGAGAGGTCGTTGAGCAGGGCCGCGTTGACCCCGAGCAACGACGGCTGCCCCTGCGTGTAGACCGCGCCGCGGTTGACCGGCAGCAGGCCGGCGATGGCGCGCAGCATGGTCGACTTGCCGGAGCCGTTGCTGCCGATCAGCCCGACCGCCTCGCCCCGGTACGCGGTGAAGCTGACCCCCTTGACCGCGTGCACCTCCTGGATGTTCGGCGCCGAGGTGCGGCTCATGATCCGCTTGAGCGCGCCGACCGGGCCGCCGCCCCCACCGGCGCCCTTGTGGATCCGGTAGATGACGTGGGCGTCGTCCACCACCACGGTGGGGATGCGCTCCTGCACCTTGGGCAGCGTCACCGTCACGTCGTTGGACGACTCGAAGTGATCAACCACGGCCGTACTCCTGTTCGCCTCGCCAGAAGTAGATGAAACCTCCGACGCCCATCACGATCGCCCAGCCCAGCGCCGTCACCCAGAGCTGGGGCAGGGAGGAGCTGAGCGTCGGCGTGTTCTCCAGCAGCGAGACCCGGGCCAGCTCGATGTAGACGAGCGCGGGGTTGAGCTCGACCAGCCTGGAGGCCCAGGAGGGCAGCTGCTCCTCGAAGAGCGCCACGCTGTAGAGCACCCCGGAGCCGTACATCCAGGCGCGCATGACGAAGGGCATGACCTGCTTGAGGTCCGCCAGCTTCGAGCCCATCCGGGCCATCGCCATGGTCAGCCCGGCGTTGAAGATCGTCTGGAGCAGGATCGCCGGCGGCAGCATCAGCCAGGCCAGGGTGATCGGCTCACCGGTCACCAGCACGATGAGGACGAGCACCACCATCGAGCCGAGCAGCTGCTGGAACTGGGTGATCGTCACGGCCAGCGGCAGGCAGGCCCGGGGGAAGTGCAGGGCCCGGATCAGGCCCAGGTTGCTGGTGATCGACTGCGTGCCGTTCTGCACCGCGGTCTGGGTGAAGTTGAAGATGAACAGGCCGGTGCAGAGGTAGGCGATGAAGTTCGGGGTCCTGTTCTGCTCCAGCACCACACCGAAGATCAGGTAGTAGACCGCCGCGTTGGTCAGCGGGGTGAGCACCTGCCAGAGCTGCCCCAGCCGGGCGTTGCTGAACGACGCCACCAGCTTGGCGTTGGCGTACGCGGCGATGAAGTGCCGGTAGCGCCAGAGCTGCCCCGCGTATTCGCCCAGGGACGGCCGTTCGCCGGCGAACCGGAGACCGTAGCGCTGGGCGAGCTGGGCCCCGGTGAGCCCGGAATCCGGGTCTGCCACCGTGGTGTTGGCCATGGTTAGGCGCTCCGATCTCTTTCGTGCCAACGGGTTGCGCGCGACGACGGGAGAGCGTGGCCAGTGCGGAGCGCCGCCTCGTCGCCGGGCGAACCGTAGTGGAAAACACGTCGGGACGCAACCGTACCGTCGCTGCGCTACATTGTTGCACGTGAAGACCGATAAGAGGCGGGTGCCGGCCGGTGCGGCGGTGCTCCGTGACGACATCACCACGGCCATCCGCCGCGCGGTCACGCAGGAGCTGGCGGAGGTCGGCTACGGACGGTTGTCGATAGAGGCGGTGGCCCGGCGGGCCGGGGTCAGCAAGACGGCGATCTACCGCCGGTGGCGCTCCAAGCTCGAGCTGGTGCTGGACATGGTCTCCGCGGTCGCCGGGCGCAAGCTGCCGATGGTGGACGCCGGCAGCCTGCACGGGGACGTGGAGCTGCTGCTGCTCGTGGCCGCCGGTGCGCTACGTCACCCGCTGGCCTCGCAGATCATTCCGGACCTGCTCGCCGAGGCGGCGCGCAACCCGCAGATCGCCGAGACCCTCCAGCAGGCGCTGACCGGCTACCAGGACCGGGTCGGCGAGCTCGTCATCGGCCGGGCGGTCGAGCGGGGTGAGCTGCCGGCGGGCGCCGACCGACGCGGCGCGGCGGATCTGATCGTCGGGCCGGTCTACTGGCGGCTGGCGATTTCGCGGACACCTCTTGACACGCCGGAGATCACGCGCATGGCCGCCGCGATCGTCGCGGCCCTGCGGGTAGCATGTACCGGTCCGTCCCTCGACGAGCCAGCGGTGTGGGACACCCGGTCCCTGACCACTTCTGAACCCCATCGGGCCGGTGCGTGAACGTTGACCTCGTCGGTCTCGGCCTGATTCGCAACGGGCTAGTATCGCACCCCGAACCCCCACCCGAGCACATCTGACACAGGAGGATGCCCCATGGCTGGGCCGCACCCAGAGTTCATTCCCCCAGCGCGGCCGATCATCGGCGACGCCGAGATCGAAGCGGCTGTCCGGGTGCTCCGCAGCGGCCGGGTGGTGCAGGGTCCCGAGGTCGCGGCCTTCGAGGAGGAGTTCGGCGAGCTGGTCGCCGGGCGGCACTGCGTCGCGGTGAACTCGGGCACCTCCGCCCTGCAGCTCACCCTCATGGCCCTGGGCTTCGGCCCGGGTGACGAGGTCATCGTGCCGTCGTTCTCCTTCGCGGCCAGCGCGAACGCCGTCCGGCTGGTCGGCGCCGAGCCGGTCTTCGTGGACATCGAGGCGGGCAGCTTCTGCCTCGACCCGGAGGCGGTCGCCGCCGCGGTCACCCCGCGCACCGTGGCGATCATGCCGGTCCACCTCTACGGCCACCCCGCCGCCATGGACCGGATCATGGCGATCGCGGAGCGGCACGGCCTGGCCGTCGTCGAGGACGCCGCCCAGGCGCACGGCGCCGCGCTGCACGGCACCCCGGTCGGCGCGTTCGGCACCGCCGGCTGCTTCAGCTTCTACCCCACCAAGAACATGCACGCCCTGGAGGGCGGCATGGTCAGCACCGGCGACGCCGAGCTGGCCCGCACCCTGCGGCTGCTGCGCAACCAGGGCATGGAGCAGCGGTACGCCAACGAGATCGTCGGCGCGAACATGCGGATGACCGACGTCGCCGCGGCCATCGGCCGGGTCCAGCTGGGCCAGCTCGGCGAGTGGACCGAGCAGCGCCGGGCGAACGCCAAGTTCCTCGACTCGAAGATCACCGGCATGGTCACCCCGCCGGTCGCCGACGCCGCCCGGCACGTCTACCACCAGTACACGGTGCGGGTGCAGGGCGACCGGGACGCCGCCCAGCAGCGCCTGACCGAGCTGGGCATCGGCAACGCCGTCTACTACCCGACCCCGATCCACCGGCTCAAGCCCTACCTGACCGAGGACGGCAAGCCCGGCCCCTGGGACCTGCCGGAGACCGAGCGGGCCGCCGCCGAGGTCGTCTCCCTGCCGGTGCACCCCTCGCTGACCGAGGCCGAGCTGGAGCGCATCGCCGAGGGCGCGAACCTGGCCGGGGGTGCCCGGTGAGCGCCGGCCGCAAGCTGCGCGCCGGCCTGATCGGCCTCGGCGCGATGGGCCGCAACCACGCCCGCATCCTCGCCGGCCTGGACGGCGTCGAGCTGGTCGGCATCGTCGACCCGGCCGGCGACACCACCGGCACGCTGCGGGCGCCGGTCGTGCCCGAGCTCGGCGACCTGCTCGCCCTCGGCGTCGACTACGCGGTGGTGGCCTGCCCGACGGCGCTGCACGAGCAGGTCGGCCTGGAGTTGGCCGCCAACGGCGTCAGCGCCCTGATCGAGAAGCCCCTCGCGCAGAGCGTGGACGCGGCGGTGCGGCTCGTGGAGGCCTTCGAGGCCGCCGGCCTGGTGGCCGGCGTCGGGCACATCGAGCGCTACAACCCCGCCCTGCAGAACCTGCGCACCCGGCTGGAGGCGGGCGAGCTGGGCGAGGTCTACCAGGTCGTCACCCGCCGGCAGGGTCCCTTCCCGCACCGCATCGCCGACGTCGGCGTGGTGATGGACCTGGCCACCCACGACATCGACCTGACCAGCTGGGTGACCGGCCAGGAATACACCTCGGTGTCGGCCCGGACGGTGTCGCGCAGCGGCCGGCTGCACGAGGACATGGTCGCCGTGGTGGGGCAGCTCGCCGACGGCACCATGGTCAACCACCTGGTCAACTGGCTGAGCCCGCTCAAGGAGCGGTCCACGGTGATCACCGGTGACCGGGGCTGCTTCGTCGCCGACACCCTCACCGCCGACCTCACCTTCTACGCCAACGGCGCCATCGACACCGAGTGGGAGGCGCTGCGCGCGTTCCGCGGCGTCGCCGAGGGCGACATGGTGCGCTACGCGATCCCGAAGCGGGAGCCGCTGCTGGTCGAGCACGAGCGCTTCCGCGACGCGGTCGAGGGCAAGGAGAGCGACATCGTGACCCTGCGCCAGGGCCTGCGTACGGTCGAGGTGGCCGGCGCCGTCCTGCGCTCCGCGACCGACGGCAGCACGATCACCGTGGGGGCGGGCACCGCGTCCCCGGCGGGGGACACCGTTCCCACCCGCTGACGATGGGCGACCGCGGTCCGCGTCCGGCGGGCCGCGGTCCGGCACCTCGCACCGCCAGCCCTCCTCCCACCTAAGGACAGCGCATGTCAACGCCCCGCCGAGCGCCGCGGCTCGTCGTACTGGTCGCCAACGGCATCACCGGCGACTCCCGCGTACAGAAGACCGCCATCGCCGCCGCCCGGGACGGGTGGGACGTGGTCCTGGTGGGCCGGAGCAGCCGCAAGAAGGGCGAGCCGGAGCGCTCCGCCATGGGGCCGATCCAGGTCATCCGGGTGCCGGTGCCGCAGACCCTGTCCCGCCGGCCGGCCCGCGAGCACCGGATCCGCCGCACGGTGACGCAGTTCGGCATCCCGGACAAGTCCGCCCTGGCCCGCTACCGCGCCTCGCACCAGGCCTGGCTCCGGACGCAGACGGCGAAGCGCAACCCTCCGCCGCGCGCCTGGCTGCGGGCGCACGAGGCGGTGCACCAGTTCCGGCTGCGGGCCTGGGGCTGGGAACAGTTCCACAGCACCCAGCCGCTGCCGCCGACCGGCGACTGGCGGACCGACTGGCCGACGCTTGTCGACATCGACCTGGCGTTCGGGCCGGTGCTGGAGGAGTTGGAGCCGGACGTCATCCACGCCAACGACATCAACACCATCCCGACGGCGGCGATGAGCGCCGCGCGGCTGCGGGCGCGCGGGCGCGGCTGCGTCTGGCTCTACGACGCCCACGAGTACGTGCGGGGCGTCGCCTGGCCCAAGCCGCAGCAGGCCAGCGGCGTGCAGGCCGCCGAGCGGGAGTTCATCGGCCGGGCCGACGCGGTGGTCACCGTCTCCGAGCAGATCGCGGAGAAGCTCCAGACCGAGTACGGGCTGCCGAAGACCCCGATGGTGGTGGGAAACTCGCCGGTGCGCGACGGCATCCGCAGCGGCGCCGTGACCGCCTCCGTGCGGGAGCGCGCCGGCGTCGCCGAGGGCGTGCCGCTGATGGTGTACGCGGGATGGATCGGCAAGGAACGCGGGCTGGACACCGTCATCGCGGCGCTGCCGCAGTTGCCGGAGCACCACCTGGCCCTGGTCAGCGGCCGGATGACCCCGCTGCTGGAGGACCTGCTCGCCCGCGCCGAGGCGACCGGCACGCGGGACCGGGTGCACGTGGTCCCCTACGTCGCGCCGTACGAGGTCGCCGACTACCTCAGCTCCGCCGACCTCGGCCTGATCCCGTTCCAGCGGACCCCGAACTGCGAGCTGTCCCTGCCGACGAAGGTCTCCGAGTACCTGCACGCCGGCCTTCCCCTGGTCACGAGCGACGTGCAGGTGGTCCGGGCGTTCGTCGAGGGCCACGACATCGGGGAGACCTTCACCTCCGGCGACGTGGCGGGCTTCGTGGAGGCGACGCGGCGGGCCACCGCCCGCCGGGCCGAGCTGGCCGCGCACATCAGCGAGCCGATCCTCGACGAGCTGTCCTGGGAGCGGCAGAGCAGCAAGCTGCTCCAGCTCTACCGGGACCTCTCCGGGGTCGCGCCGGCCGGCCCGCGCGAGGTGCCCTGGACGGTGCAGGAGCGTCCGGTCACCGCACGGTCGACGGGCACGGCCGAACCGCGGCCCCTGGGCGGCTGGCGCGAGCTCGGTGACACGCCGATCCGCCTCGGCCTCGGCCCGGCCAACTACGCCGGTCAGGCCGCCGCCTTCGCCAGGGCCATCTGCCGGGACAACGCCGACGTGTCGGTGCAGGTGGTGATGAACAAGCTGCCCGGCTCGTTCGACTACCCGGCGGACGTCTACCTCGACTCGCTGCGCCAGCCGGAGCTCGACTTCCAGCTGGAGCAGGTCAACCGGGTGCTAAGCCAGTACACCCACGTGCTGGTGGACGCGTTCATGCCGCTGTTCGGCCAGCTCAACGGCGACAACATCGAGGGTGACCTGCCGGCGTTGCGCAAGGCCGGGATCAAGGTCGCGCTGCTGGCGCACGGCAGCGAGATCCGGCATCCGGACCGGCACCAGCAGCGGCACGAGTTCTCCCTGTTCAGCGACGCGCCCGACGGCATCGCGGCGAAGCTGCGGAAGAAGGCCGAGCGCAACCGGCGGGTGGCCGAGGAGTGCGGGCTGCCGGCCTTCGTGACCACGCCGGACCTGCTCGAGGACCTGCCCTGGGCGACGTGGGCCCCGCTGGTGGTGGACGTCGACGCGTGGGCCTGCGACCGGCCGGTGATGCAGCGGTCCCGCCCGCTGGTGCTGCACGCCCCCTCCAAGCGGTGGACCAAGGGCACCGACCGGATCCTGCCGGCGATGCAGGCCCTGCACGACCGGGGCGTCATCGAGCTGCGGCTGGCCGAGGGGGTTGCCTGGGCGGAGATGCGCGAGCTGGTCCGCGACTGCGACCTGGTGCTCGACCAGTTCACCACCGGCAGCTTCGGCACCTTCGCCGTGGAGGCGATGGCCGCCGGCAAGCCGGTGGTGGCCTACCTCAGCGAGCAGGTCACCAAGACCGTCGGCGGCGACCTGCCGATCGTCAACGCCACCCCGACCGACCTCACCACGGTCGTCGAGTCCCTGCTCGACGACCGGGAGGCGACCGCCAAGATCGGCCTCGCCTCCGCCGAGTACGCCCGCACCTACCACGACGGCACCTGGACGGCCCGCCAGCTCACCTCGTTCCTCGGCTGAGGCCACGCCGGTCCGACGGCCGCCCGTCCCCCGCTGCCTGCGGGAGGCGGGCGGCCGTCGGCGTGGCGGCCCATCTCCGACAGGCGGCGGCCCGGACGATCGCAATCGTCCGGGCCGCCGTCGTCGCTGCCGGCCGACCGCCGGCGGTGTCGGTCAGAAGACCGCCCGCACGTACGGGATCTTCGACGCCAGCATGGAGACGGCGAAGGAGATCACCAGCACGGCCGGGTAGGTCAGCCCGATGACCACCAGCGACCGCCCGGCCTCCACGTCGGGGATGAGCTGCCGGAAGACCTCGAAGACCAGCAGGTGGATCAGGAACACCCCGAACGAGGCGTCGGAGAGGCGGGTCACCAGGCGGCCCACGGCGGGGCGCCAGGTGACCCGGGACCCGATGCTCACCGAGGCCATGAAGATCAGCAGGGTGGCGGCGGCGACCAGGGTGCCGGTCGCCATCACCGGGAAGGTGACCTGGAGCAGGCGGTGCTCGGGCGCCACCCCGAACTGCCAGATCGCCTCGGCCAGCAGCAGGCCGGCGCCGAGCAGGGCGAGCGTCGTCCAGAGCCGGTTGAGCACCACCCGGCGCAGGGCCCAGCCGGCGATGAAGAAGCCGACGTACGGCCACCACCGGTTCCAGCTGGTCAGGATGTTCGGCCGGGAGTCACCCAGCATCAGGGCGATGCCCGGGATCATGTACGCCACCATGGTCCAGCCCAGCGCCACCCCGGCGGTGACCAGCGCGCGGTGCCGCCCGCCGGCGTGCAGGAACGGCGCGAGGACGGGCGCGAGCACGTAGAGCCCGGCGATCAGCCAGAGGAAGTACAGCGCGGTGAAGACCTTGCCGTCGATCAGCAGCCGGGTGAGCAGGGTGAGGCTCACCTCCTCGCCCCGCATGGCCATCCGCACCACGACCACGTACACCACGTGCCAGACGATCATGGCGGGGAGGATCCGGGCGAACCGCTTGCGGTAGAACGCGGCCGGGCCGGCCCGGTGCGCCCGCGGATCGAGCACGAACGCCCCGCTGATCATGATGAACGCGGGCACGGTCCAGATCGCCCCGATGTCGATCGCGGTCGCGACCCACCAGCCGAGGTTGCCGCGCAGGTCGTCCTGGCCGACGACGACGCCGAAGACGTGGATCGCCACCACGCCGCAGATCGCCACGACCCGCAACGCGTCCAGCCCGTACTCGCGAGGTGGTGGTCCGCCGGCCCGGCCCTCCGGCTGCGCGGTGGCGACGGCGCCGTCCGACCGGTGCGGGGCCGGCGACGGTGCGGGGCCGGCCCCGACGGCCGGCGCGACGTTGACAGGGTGGGAGGCGGTCACCGGGCCATGCTAGTGCCCCGGGCGGTGGTGTCCGCCGACGCTGCCGCAGCCGTTGGGTCGACCGCCGCGCGACGGCCGTCGACCGCCCCGGCGCACCGGGAGCGTGGCGTCCGGGCGGCCGCCGCTGCCGTACACTCGCCGGGGCCCGACGGGGCCGTACGGACGGAGGAGACACCCATGACCGACGGCGCCGCCGGACCGGCCACCCCCGCCACCCGGGGTCGGGTGGTCATGCTCGTGGACAACGCCGTCGAGGGCGACTCCCGGGTGCAGAAGACCGCCGCCTCGGCCGCCGAGGCCGGCTGGGACGTGGTCCTGCTGGGCCGCTCGGCCACCGGCAAGGTCAAGACCTGGCAGCTCGGCGGGGCCGAGGTCCGGCTGCTGCCGATGACCACCTCGCTCGCCCGGGCGCCGCACGAGTTCCGCCGCCACTGGGTGCGCGGCCCGCTGGCGTACCCGCCCACCGGCATCGCCGCCCGGCGCGAGCAGGAGGTGCGCGCCCGCCGCGCCGACCTGGAGGCGCGGCTCGGTGCGCTGAGCCAGGCCCGGGGGGAGGGGCGATCCTCCGCCGGGCTGACGCTGAGCCGGCAGCTGCTGCGGGGTGAGCTGCTGGCGACGAAGGTGTCGCGCCGCTGGGTGTCGCTGCGTCGACGCCAGCTCAGCCGGGCCCAGGAGGCACGCAAGGACCTGGCCACCCCGGTCGACCAGCTCTACACCAAGTTCTGGCAGACGGTGGCCGGAGACCGCGCCTGGCGCCGGCTCGACCCGGCGCTGTGGGACTTCGAGCTGGCGTACGGGCCGGTGGTCGACAAGCTGCGGCCGGACCTGATCCACGCCAACGACTTCCGCATGCTCGGGGTCGGCGCCCGGGCCAAGCTGCGGGCCGCCGCCAAGGGCCGGCGCGTCGCGCTGGTCTGGGACGCCCACGAGTTCCTGCCCGGCATCCGGCGCTGGAACGACAGCCCCCGGTGGCTGCCGGCCAACACGGCCCACGAGCGGGAGTACGCCCCGTACGCCGACGCGGTGCTCACCGTCTCCGACGGGCTGGCGGACCTGCTGCGCGAGCGGCACCACCTGCCCGAGCAGCCCACCGTCGTGCTCAACACCCCGAGCAGCGCGGACGCGGCGGGCGGCGGCGACGGGGTGCCCGACATCCGCCAGCTCTGCGGGATCGGGCCGGACGTGCCGCTGCTGGTCTACAGCGGTGCCGCCGCGGAACAGCGGGGCCTCGGCATCATGGTCGAGGCGCTCACCGAGCTGCCCGGCGCGCACGTGGCGCTGGTGGTGCCCCGCCCCGCCGCCCCGTACGTGAAGGGGTTGGTGGTGCGGGCGGGTGAGTTGGGGGTGGCCGAGCGGGTGCACGTGTTGTCGTACGTGCCGCATCATCAGGTGGTGCCGTTCTTGTCGGGGGCTTCGGTGGGGGTCATTCCGATTCATCATTGGCCGAATCATGAGATCGCGTTGATTACGAAGTTCTTCGAGTATTCGCATGCGCGGTTGCCGTTGGTGGTCAGTGATGTGCGGACGATGGCGGAGGCGGTGCGGTCGACGGGGCAGGGTGAGGTGTTCCGGGCGGAGGATGTGGGGGACTTCGTGCGGGTGGTGCGTGCGGTGTTGGGGGATCCGGGGCGTTATCGGGAGGCGTACGAGCGTCCGGGTTTGTTGGAGTCGTGGACGTGGGAGTCGCAGGCGCGGGTGCTCGACGGTGTCTACTCCCGACTGCTGCCCGACCACCCGCCCGCTCCGGCGCACCGCCCGGCGGCCGGGTCCGCGCCCGACTCGCCCCGGCAGGTGGGGGTCTGATCGCACGGCCCCGCCCTTGAGCGGCCGCGGCAGGTCGGGGGTCTGACCGCGTGCCCGGCCGTCGGCGGCGACGGGGCGCGGTGGGCGGCGATGCGGCCGGAGCGGAGGCACCGTGGAGCGTGTCCCCATGAGTAGGATCGGGCACCGTGACCGCAGCGCATCCCCCGGCGACAGACCTCTCCACCGACGCCGCCGAGGAGCGCGCGCCGGCTGATCCGCCCCGGGAGTCCCGCTGGCGCCGGCCGGACCTCGTCGCCGTGTTCGTCCTTCTCGCCGGCGCGCTCTGGGTGACCGCCCGGGGCTGGCGCGACGTGCACGGCCGGGTGCTCGGCGCGCAGCCGGCGGACCAGGACTTCAACGAGTGGATGCTGGCCCACGCGGCGCACGCGGTGGCCAACCTGGAGAACCCGTTCTTCACGACGTTGCAGAACGCGCCGGACGGCGTGAACTTGATGACCAACGTGGGCATCCAGTTGCCCGGCATCCTGCTCGCGCCGGTCACCCTGCTCGGCGGCGCCTCGCTGTCCTACCTGGTGCTGATGACCCTCAACCTCGCTGGCACCGGCTTCGCCTGGTACTGGGTGCTCTCCCGGCACGTGGTCGGCAACCGCGCGGCGGCGCTGGTCGGCGCCGCCTGCTGCGCCTTCGCGCCGGCCCTCATCTCGCACAGCAACGGTCACCCGCACGTCACCGCGCAGTGGCTGGTCCCGCTCATCGTGTGGCGGGTGGCCCGACTCACCCGCGGCGGGCGCCCGCTGCGCGACGGGCTCATCCTCGGCGCGCTGGTCTCCGCGCAGTTCTTCGTCAGCGTCGAGATCCTCTTCATCCTCGCCCTGGCCTGCGTGATGGCGCTGCTGGGCCACGTGCTGTTCCGGCCCCGGGCGGCGCTGGCCGCGGCTCCCCGGGCGCTGGCCGTGCTGGGTGTCGCCGGCGCGCTGACCCTGCTGGTGACGGCGTACCCGCTCTGGATGCAGTTCCTCGGCCCGCAGCACCGCAGCGGACACCCCACCGACCCCGACAAGTACGCCCTGCGGCTCGCCTCCTACTTCAGCTACGCGACCGAGTCGCTCGGCGGCGGCCCGCAGGGTGACCGCCGGCTGGCCGCCAACGTGACCGAGGAGGCCAGCTTCTACGGCTGGCCGCTGGTGCTGGTGGCGGTCGCCGCGATGGCCTGGCTGCGCCGGGAGCACCTGGTCCGGGTGCTGGGCTTCACCGCGGTGCTGGCGGCGCTCTTCTCGCTGGGCAACACGATCAACTGGGCGGTCCGCGGGCCCGGGGTCCCCGGGCCGTTCCGGCTGTTGAACGGCCTGCCGGTGGTCGACGCGATGGTGGTGGCCCGCTTCGCCCTGATCACCACGGCCGCCCTCGGGGTGCTCATGGCGATCGTGGTGGACCGGTTGCTCTCCGGCCGGGTCCCGGCCCGGGTGGGCGTCGTGCCGGTCCGGCCGCTGGTCGCGGTGGCGCTGGCCGTCGCCCTGGTGCCGCTGCTGCCGACCCCGCTGCCGGCCGTGGGTCGCCCGGAGGTGCCCGACTTCGTCACCGCCGGCGGGTGGCGGGACCACGTCGCGCCCGGGCGGACGCTCGTGCCGGTGCCGGTGGAGAACATGACCTCGGTGCGCTGGGGCGCCGCCGCGGGTGCCGGCTTCGCCGTGCCACAGGGCTACTTCCTCGGACCGACCTCGCCCACCGACGACACCGGCCGGTGGGGGGTGGATCCCCGGTCCACCGCGGTCCTGCTGACCCAGGTGGCCACCGGGGAACGCCCGGCGCCGGTCACCATCACCCCCGCGGAACGCGCGCAGGCGGAGCTGGACGTGCGGCACTGGCGGGCGGACGCCGTGGCGCTGCCCCGGCATCCCCGCGCCGAGGCGCTCCGCGCGGTGCTGGACGCGTGCTTCGGTCCGGGCCGCCGCGTCGACGACGTCTGGCTCTGGGACGTCCGCCCGCTGACCCGCTGACCGCCCGGGCGGTTCCTACTCCGGGGGCTGCTGCCCCGGTCCGACCGCGGTGT
>NZ_WAAS01000090.1:0-23794 GCF_008806585.1 Micromonospora sp. AMSO12t | reverse complement strand
ACCCGGCCACCCGGGTCGATCATGAGGTTGGCGGGCGCCGAGGAGATCGGCTTCGCCGCCAACCCCATGATCAGCGAGGCATGGGTGGGTGGGAGGTCAGCCGGAGTGTTGGTTCAACGGGGAGCGGCGGGGCAGCATCGTCCACGCCGAGAGGGCCGCCGACAGCAGCGCCGCCAGCAGCATCACCTGGAAGACCGCCGGGTAGCCGGCCATGCTGGCGACCAGGCCGGCCAGCGGCGCCCCGGCCACCAGGCCGATGTCCCAGAACGAGGTGAACGCGCCGAGCGCCGTCCCCTGGTGGGCCGGGTCCGTGCGGTTGATCACCAACAGGGCCAGCGCCGGGAAGAGCAGCGAGAGCCCGGCGCCGATCACCAGCCCGCCGAGGACCGCGACCAGCAGGTTCGGCGCGACCGCGACCAGGAGCAGCCCCACCGCCTCCACCAGGGCCGACCCGACGGCCACCCGGCCGGCGCCGAGCTTGTCGGGCAGCCCGCCCACGACGAGCCGGACCCCCACGTAGGTGAAGCCGAACGCGTTGAACGCGACGATGCCGTTCTCGATGCCCCGCTCCGCCATGTGCAGGGCCACGAACGCGGCCAGCGCGGCGTAGCCGAACCCGGCCAGGGAGAGCGCGACGCCGGGCGCCACCGCGCTGCGCGGCAGGATGCCGGCCCGGCCCGCCGGGCTCGCCTGCTGCGGCCGCGGTCGGGTCGCGACGAGCGCGGCCCCGACGGCCGCCGCCAGGACCGCGAACAGCCACACCGCGGGATAACCGGAGGTACGCAGCAGCACCGCGCCGAGCAGGGCGCCCAGCGTGATGCCCAGCCACATGTAGATGCCGTACAGGCCGACGACGCGGCCCCGCCGGTCGGCCGGCGCCAGCGCCACCAGCCAGGCCGCGCCGGCGGTGTAGACGGCCGCCTCACCGATCCCGTGCAGGACCCGGACGCCGACCAGCACGCCGATGTTGCCGGCCACCAGGTAGGCCGCCCCGGCGGCGGCACACACCACCGCCCCGCCCAGCATCACCGTCCGGTACCCGTGCCGGTCGCCGACCCGGCCGGCGATGGGCCGGGCGATCACGGCGGAGACCGCGATCGCCGCGATCACCACCCCCACCTCGACCCGGTTGCCGCCCAGCTCGTCGAGGACGTAGAACGGCAGCACCGCCAGGGACGCGCCCACGCCGAGCAGGCACAGGAAGATCGCGGCGAAGAGCGGGACGATGGGCCGGTAGAACGATAGTTTCCCGCCGGTCGTGGTCATGCGGTGACGCTCCTAGCCCGTGCTCCGTGAGGCCTTGCTGGGCGGTGAGGTGGTCCGGCATCGCGGTTGCCGACGCAGGTCGAGTCCCCAGTGGATCGACCAGCGACCAGGCAGACCGAAGGCCGACCGGGCACCTCGCGCTCAGGATAGCGGCATCGAAGCGGAACGATCCAATCGACGACTCAAGACCGTCGCCGACGGCTGCGCCACCACCTGGATCCACGACCCCTCAACCGGGTCCGCGAACGCACCAGCCCCGGCGGCAGCCTGCTGACGGAGCAGCCCCGGGGCGAACCTCCGCGTCGCGTGACCTCATCCAACGACCGCCATGCAGGTTGTCCTTCGCGAGATCATCGATCACGGGACACGAGCATGCCATCCGACCGCGAGCGGAGCAGGGCCGTACCTCAAGGCGCCGTGTTCGCAATTAGCCGGCACCAGTCCGACGACGATCCAGTGCCTCGCCTTTGCCGGTGATCAGGACACCATGTGCGCTACCCAGCCGCTTTGAGGTACATGGCGTCCTGACCACGAACGGCTGGTCCGGCGTTCGGTCGGGTAACCGCTGGGGAACCAGCATTCCGACCGAGGCGCGGGTTCGCGACGAACTCCAGGGTCCGTCATGGTGTCCGTCGGCGGAAGTGTCCGCACGTGGGACGCTGTCGAGCTGATGTCGCAGACGATTCACCGCCGTCTGGGGCCACGGTGGCCCGGACGACGCCTGATGTCACAGACGACTCAGCTCGACAGCGTCACACACCCTCCCGCCCCAGACCGGCTCGGCGGCCACCACCGTCCCACGCAGCACGGATCACCCGGCCAAGGCTGTATGACGAGGCGCTAGGCCGGTACGACGTGGAAGAAGTGGGTCGGCAGGTGCACGGCCAGTCCCTCGTGGATCTCGGCGCAGACGGCCGGGCCGTCGGTGGACAGGGTGCCGGGCGGCGGGGTGTCGACGCGGATCGCGGACCGCCCCGCGTCCAGCAGGCGGGCCGCCATCGCGAAGTCGCCCACCACCGCCTCGCCCGGCGCCACCATCCGCGTACGGCTGATCTGGACGCCGTTGCGGGTCAGGTCCGTCAGGAGGGAGCCCTTCCCGAGCAGGTGGGTGTAGTAGTCCCGCGGGTTGACGATCATCGCGTGCGGGGTGGCCCCGGTCTGCTCGATCTCGTCGCAGGCGGCGAGCAGGCCGCTGAGCCAGTCGTGCCGGTACGGCAGCCGCCCGATCTCCGGGTGCCGCAGCAGGCCGCCCTCGCCGATGGTCAGCGCCTGGTTCTCGGCCGTGGCGAGGCGGACCAGCAGCCGGTAGTCGATGAAGGAGGCCAGCGCCTCCGGGTCGTCGGCGAGTTCCTCGGGGATGCGCACCCAGGCGCGGATCGGGTGCACCCCGGCGGAGGCGGTGCCGAACCGGAAGGCGGCCTCCCGGCGCAGGACCGACTCGTGCACGGCGGCGGCCTCGCCCGCGTCGGGCCGGCCCTCGGACCAGAACCGGACCGGCTCCATGCCGACCGGCCGCTTGCGGAACAGGTTGCGCACGGTCACCCGGGGGCGTTCCTTGGTCGGTTGGAAGGCGTCCGTGATGGTGTAGTCGAAGCGCACCTCGGCGCCGGCGGGATCGTCGGCGTACGCGCGGGCGAACAGCTCACCCGGCGACAGCGTCGACGACGCGGTCACGGGCGGCGCGGCGGTGGTGGTCATGAGTCCTCCCCGATGGAGATGGCGTGCCGGATCAGCCGCTCGTAGAAGGGCTGGTGGTAGTCGTGGTACGACCGCAGGGTGTCGTTGTTGGCGACGGTCACCTCGAAGGACTTCTCGACCGGCGAGAAGCCCGAGGTGCGTTCGACGTCGAGGTGCCACTTGCGCGTACGCCGCCACTCGGTGCGCTCCCCCGGCGCCCAGTTCAGCGCCTCGGGCAGGAACGGCAGCCCCACGGCCTCGCACCAGGCCGACACCGTCTCCCCCGGGTGCCGCAGCAGGTCCTCGGCCCGGATCACCACCGGCGGCCGGTGCGCGGTCCGGCTGACCAGGTCGTACAGCTCCCACTGGTGCTCGTAGCCGATCTCCGGGCAGGTCACCGTCGGCTTGATCGCGTAGTGCGAGCTGATCGTGCGGGCCGGTTCCCGGACGATGAAGGTGTGCGTGACGTCGGCGATCGCCCCGGGATCGGCGAACAGGTGCCGGTAGCGGTATTCGAGCGTGTCCTTGACGAAGACGGTCCGGTCCCGGCCCAGCTCCGTCAGGTGCGCGACGACCTCGGCCGCATCGGTCACGGTGACGGTGCCGCCGTCGGCGGCGGGCAGCTCGACGTGTCCCTCGTCGACGAGGGTGACCAGGGGCTCGTGGACGACCGTGACGTCGCCGCGGGCGATCATCATGCGCAGGAACGCGGTGGAGAGCGCCCGGGGATGCGCCCACATGGCGATCACCGGCATGCCGGCCTCCCGTACCGCGTCTCCCGCCACCCCGGGGCGGCGCCGCGGCGGGGCGCGCTCACTGCGACCACGACGTCGGCTTGCGGTCCCACCGGTGGCCGCGCAGCGTGTCCAGCAGCCCGGCGTCCAGCGGTACGCCGTCGCTGACGGCCAGGTTGGCGCGGACGTGCTCGGCGCGGCGCATGCCGGGGATCACCGTGCTCACCGCCGGGTGGTGCAGGATGAACCGCAGCGCCAGCTCCGGCATGGTCATCCCCGCCGGCACGTCGGCGGCCAGCCGCTCGGCGCGCTCCACGCTGGGCAGCAGGTTCTCCGGCCCGAAGTACGTGCTGCGCCAGTCCTCCTCCGGCCAGGTGCTGTCGGCGGTCAGCGTGCCGGTCAGCGTCCCCTCGTCGAACGGGACGCGGGCGATGATCGCGATGTCGTCGCGCTGGGCGCGCGGGAACAGCTCGTCCTCCGGCGCCTGGTCGAAGATGTTGTAGATGACCTGCACGACGTCGATCAGGCCGGTGTCGAGGGCGGCGTGGCAGTTCGTCGGCTCCCACCGGTTGACGCTGATCCCGACGCCGTCGACCAGGCCCTCCCGCTTGAGGTCCGCGACGGCCTCCTGCCAGCGGCCGTCGGCGGCCCACCGGTCCTCCCAGACGTGGAACTGGAGCAGGTCGATCCGGTCCACGCCGAGGTTCTCGAGGCTGCGGTGGGTGAACTCGCGGATGTGCTCGGCCGGGAAGACGTCGTCCAGGGTGTCCTGGGGGCCGGGCGGCCACTCGCGGTTCTTCGGCGGGATCTTGGTGGCCAGGTACAGCCGGCGGTCCGGGTGCCGGCGCACCAGGCCGCCGAGGAGCTGCTCACTGACGCCCCGCCCGTATACCCAGGCGGTGTCGAAGAAGTTGCAGCCCCGTTCCACCGCCTCGTCCAGGCAGGCCGGCGCGGTGTCGTAGTCCCAGCCGGTGAAGCCGCCGGGCCCGCCCCCGATGCCCCACATCCCGTACCCGACCTCGCTGACCTGCCAGTCGAGCCGACCCATCCTGCGGTATCGCATTCCACTCCCTCATCCGTGCCGGAAATTGCGTCGCGCGCGACCGTTCACCCTGGTCCCGCCGGCAGCAGCAGCCGGTCGGCCTCCCGCCCCTCGTGCGCGCCCAGCCAGGCGCGGTAGGCGCCGACGGACGGGCCGAGCCGGTGGTCGGTGAAGCCCCGGCGGCGTTCCAACTCGGCGCAGCCGTCGCGCCGGAAGAGCCGGGGGTTGTCGGTGAGCAGCGTCGCGAAGACCGCGCGCAGCCGCTCCTCGTCGGCGCCCGCGCCGGGCGGGAAGAGGGCCAGCAGCACGGCGGCGTCGCGGTCGCCCTCGCCGGCCGCCTCGCGCAGCCCCGCCAGGAACCGCGCGCAGCTCACCCGGGGCAGGGCGTCCGCGCCGCCCAGCGGCAGGTCGGTGAAGTCGACGCTCACCGGGTGCAGGACGTGCAGCGTGCCGCCCCACTGGCGCGGGTCGACGACCGTGGCGACGATCCGCCGGGCGGCCCAGTCCACCGGCGTCCAGTCGGAGCGCACGGGCGCGTCGGGCCGCATCCCCAGCCGGTGGCAGGCCGCCAGCAGCAGGTGGGTCAGGGCCCGGGGGTTGGGGTGGCCGTCGTCGGCCGCGGGCATCACCTCGCCGAGGCGCAGCACCGTGACGGTCGCGCCGCGCCGCCGGGCGTCGTCGAGGTACCGCTCCGCCACCCACTTCGACCGGCTGTAGCCGCTCGTCGGCGGGACGGCGAGGGCCGGGTCGTACGTCTCGGGCAGCGGCTGCGGATGGCGGGCGGCCTCGCTGTCGAGGACGCCGAGGGTGGAGACGTGGTGCAGCGGCTTCGGCCGTCCCGTCAGGCACAGCCGCAGCAGCTCGGCGGTGCCGAGGACGTTCGCTGCGCGGTGGGCCCGGTAGTCGAACAGGAAGTTGACAAGCGCCCCGGCGTGCAGCACGAGGTCGCAGTCGTGGGCCAGCCGGTCCCACGCCTGCGGGGTCAGGCCGAGGGCCGGGCTGCCGAGGTCGGCCGCGTACCCGTGCAGGCGCGGGCCGTGGCCGGGCCGCCACAGGCCCCGCTCGGCCAGCGCGTGCACGACGCGGGCGGTGGCCTCGGCATCGTCGGCCGCGCGGGCCAGGCAGAGCACCCGGACGTCGGTGGTGGCGAGCAGCTCGTGCACCAGGCGCGCGCCGACGAAGCCGGTGGCCCCGGTTACCAGGACCGTACGCGGCGCCCGGCGCCGGCCGACGGGGCGTACGGGCAGGTCGGCCGGGATCTTCGCGTCCCGCTCCACCAGCTCGTCCTCGGTCTCGGTGGGATCGGCCGTGCGCAGCCGTACGGCGAGCGCCCGGGCGAGCCGGGCGGCGCTGCGGTGGGTGAACAGGTCCTGCACGCCGACGCGCAGGCTCTGGTCCGCGCCGAGGGCGGTGACCGCGTCGAGGGCCTGGAGCGAGTCGCCCCCGGCGTCGAGGAAGTCGGTGTCGGGGTCGAGGTCGGGCCGGCCGAGGACCGTCCGGAACACCCCCAGCACCCGCTCGGGCAGCGTCCGCGCCTCGGCGGGCGCGGCCGACGGACGGGTCCGGTCGGCGAACGTGCGGTCCAGCCATGCCTCCAGCGCCTGCCGGTCGACCTTGCCGTTGCCGGTCAGCGGCAGCGCGTCGCGCACGACGACGTGCCGGGGCACGTGGGTCCGGGGCAGCAGCAGCCGGAGGTGCGCCCGCACCTGCGGCTCGGTGACCTCGGGGTCGGCGGCGAGGAAGAGAGCCAGCGACTTCCCCCGGTGCTCGCGGGCGAGCAGGACCTTCGCCTGCCGTACGCCGGCCAGCCGGGTGGCGGCGGTCTCGATCTCACCCGCCTCGATCCGGACGCCGTTGACCTTGAGCTGGTGGTCGCGGCGGCCGGCGAAGTGCAGCCGGCCGTCGGGGGCGATCCGGCCGAGGTCGCCGGTGCGGTAGAGCCGGGCACCCGGGATGTCGGGGAGCGGGTTGGGCACGAACACCTCGGCGGTGCGGGCCGGGTCGCCGAGGTATCCCTCGCCCAGGCACACGCCGCCGATGACGATCTCGCCGGTCTCGCCCGGCGGCAGGGGGCGCAGCTCGTCGTCCACGACGGCGGCGTAGCAGTTGTCGATGGGCCGGCCGATGGGGATGACGTCACCGTCGCTACGGGCGACGGTGTGGAAGATCATTCCGATCGACGCCTCGGTCGGGCCGTAGCCGTTGGTGACCGCCACGCCCGGCACCAACTCGACCAGCCGGTGCACCGCCCAGGGGTCGATCTCCTCGCCGCCGACGATCACGTTGCGCAGCGAGGCGACGGCGCGCCGGGCCGCCGGGTCCCGGTCCAGGACCGACACCAGCGCGCCGAGCACGCTCGGCACGAAGTCGGTCATCGTGACGGTCTCGTCGGCGATGGTCCGGATGGTCCGCTCGACGTCGAGGAACCCGCCCTCGACCGGCACCACGGTGCGGCCACCGGTGGTCAGCGGCCAGAACATCTGCCACACCGACGAGTCGAAGGTGTGCCGGCTGTTCTGGAGCACCACCTCGTCGCCGGTCGCCGCGAAGTGTCGCGTCATGAACCGCAGCCGGTTGGCGATCCCGTCGTGCCGGTTCAGTGCGCACTTCGGGGTGCCGGTGGTGCCGGAGGTGAAGATGCCGTAGATCAGGTCGGCCGGGCCGATCGGCACGCCGGGCCGGCGGCGGGTCGGGGTGATCTCGTCGAGGTCGACGGGCAGGCAGGGGACGTCGCCGGTGTCGGGACGCGGGCCGGTGCCGCGTACCACCGCGAGCCGGGGCCGCACCTCCCGCAGCGAGGCGTGCAGCCGGTCCGCCGGCCAGCCGGGATCGACGGGCACGAAGGCCGCGCCGAGCTTCATCAGCGCCAGGTCGACGACGGGCAGTTCGAGCCCGTCGGCGATCAGAACGGGCACCACGTCGCCCCGCCGGACGCCCCGCCCGGTGAGGGCGGCGGCCACGCCGTTGGCCAGGTCGTCGAGTTCGCGGTACGTCAGCGAACGGCCCCGGAACGACACCGCCCGGCGGTGCGGGTGCCGGTCGACGCGCTCCTCGACCATGCCGGGCACGGCCAGGAAGGGCCGGTCGTCGTACGCCCTCCCGGCGGCCGCCGCAGTGGTGGCGGTGCACCGGCAGGTGGGCCCGTCGGAGACGGGAACCGCCGCCGCGGATCCGGTGTCGCCCGCCCTCATCACGCCTCCTGTCCCCGTGCCCGCAGGCCTGTCGTCATGCTGCGGACGGGACGAATCCGACCCGACGCGCAGCAAGGGTAGTTATCGGCGCCGGTCGATGCCCTGGCTGCTGGTCAAGGACACTAGAGGGCCGATCGATGGGAGGGAATATGCAACTTTCTGCTACATCGATTCCCGTCACTTGGAAGTGGTGACCGCGCTCCCCGCGCGCCGCCCGTCCGGCAGACAGGCCTCCCACCAGGGAATCCTTCGCCCACCTGCCGGCGTACGCGGAGATTCCACGCTGGACCGTCGGTTACGCGCGGAGGTGTACCGGCGGCGCGAACGGACACCCCCGCCACCCGACAAGCAGGCGCGATGACGGACGGTAGCCAGCAACGCGCGGGCCGTTCGAGCCGGCGCAGCGGGTCGCGGGTGTCCCGCTCGCTGGTCACCGCCGTCATCGCGATCAGCTCACCCGACGGTCGTGCCCCTGCCAGAACCTTTCCCGCAGCTCGCGCCGCAGGATCTTCCCGCTGGGGTTGCGCGGCACCCGGTCGATGAACTCGTAGTGCAGCGGCTGCTTGAAGCCGGCGAGCTGACCGCGCAGGTGCAGCGCCAGGTCGCGCTCGGTGAGCTGCTGCCCCTCCACCGGCACCACGAACGCGTAGACGGCCTCGCCCCAGCGCTCGTCCGGCACGCCCACGACCGCCGACTCGGCGACCAGCGGGTGCCGGCTGATCACGTTCTCGACCTCGACGGGATAGACGTTCTCCCCCGATACGATGATCATGTCCTTGATCCGGTCCCGGATGTACAGGTAGCCGTCCTCGTCCAGCAAGCCGGCGTCACCGGTGACGACCCAGCCGTCGACGAGCGTCTTCGCCGTGGCCTCCGGCAGGTTCCAGTACTCCACCATCACGCCCGGCGAACGCAGCCAGACCTCGCCGACCTCGCCGGCCGACAGCGGGTCGCCCTTGTCGTCCACGATCTTGACCTCGAAGCCCGGGTACGGCAGCCCCGCCGACTGCATCTTGCCGCCGTCCGGGGTGTGGTCGGCCGGGGGCAGGCAGACGGCGGAGTTGCCGGTCTCGGTCAGGCCGTAGATCTGGGCGAACTCGCAGCCGAAGCCCTCGATGCAGCGGGCCAGCAGCGCCGTCGAGATAGGCGCGCTGCCGTAGACGATCTTCCGCAGCGAAGCGAAGTCCGCCTTGGTGACGCCGGGCTCCGCGAGCAGCAGTCGCAGCATCGAGGGCACCGCGAGGATGGTGGTGACGCGCAGCGATCTGATCAGCCCGACCGCGCCCGCAGTGTTGAACTCGCGCATCAGCACGTTCGTGGCGCCCGCGGCGAAACCCATCGCCGCCCACGACAGGCCGCCGATGTGGAAGCCGCCGTTGCAGAGGAGGCTGACGTCGCTCTCGCGCAGGTCGAGCCAGTCCAGGTTCTCCGAGGCGAGCCCGTCGCGTACCGCGAAGAAGCTGCGGTGCGCGAGGACGACGCCCTTCGGCAGCCCCGTCGTGCCGCTGGTGTACATCTGCGCCAACGGCGTGTCGGACGTGACCTTGGCCAGCACGTTCGCGTCCGGCTGCGCCGACACCCAGGCCGCGAAGCCGGCGCGGGCCACGCCGCCGTCGTCCAGCGCGACCACCTGTCGCAGCATCGGCAGCTCCGACGCCAGCTTCTCGGCGACCGGGGCCGAGTCGGCGTCGACGAAGAGCAGGGCGGCGCCCGAGTCGCGCAGGATGTGCTCGACCTCGCCGGCGGCCAGCCGCCAGTTGATCGGCACGAACACCACGCCGGCCTTCGCGGCGCCGAAGAGCAGGTCGTAGAAGTGCTCGGACTCCCTGCCCAGGTAGGCGACGCGGTCACCGGGGCGCAGGCCCGCCGCCTGGAGGCCGCGTGCCACCTGGTTGCTGACGCGGTGCAGGGTGGCGTAGTCGACGCGCCGGCCCTCGCAGATGATCGCGACGGCGTCCGGCTGCTGGACGGCGTGCCGGCGCGCCACGTCGACGAGCGTGCGCAACTGAACGGTCACCAAGTCCTCCTCAGTGGACGTACGGGTGGGGGCGGCTCACGCCGCGTCGGCCTGGGAACGCATGCCGGGCGGGTTGACCAGCGCCATCCGCACCTCGCACTCGGCGATGCCGCCGTCGTCGTCTGCAAGACGCCGGGGCATGTCGATGATCTGGACGAAATCGCCCTCCGCGCTCGCCAGCCCATCGGCCGCGCTGGGCCTGGCCCGCGACGTCGTCATCGCTGTTCCTCCTTGTGCACGAGTGCGAACTGAACGTAATCAGCGCGTGTCCATCACCCGGTAACAGCGGAAGAACTGGCCCACGGGCCCGATTCGGGACCCGTACCCGTGAGGTGAGGCGTCACCGCACCAACGGCCGTCGTCCCGGCAGTTACCCGAGCGTGGACGGCCTGAGGGCACCATGGGCGCGCGGGCGGTCCCTCCCGCCCGGCGCACCGCATCCGACAGCGATTCCTTCCGAGCGATCACAGCGAGGACGACATGGCGGACACGTGCCCGGTGCACGGGCATCGGCAACTGATGGACGACGACCACTTCGCGAGCCCGTACGCGTCGTACGACGCCCCGAAGCGGTTCCCCGACCCGCCCTCCGGGAGCTGTGCACCCGTTTCCCGGACATCGAGCTCGCCGCCCCCCGGGAGTCGCTGAAGGTCAGGCGTACGCCGCCGGTGCCCGCCCTGGTGTCCCTTCCGGTCACGGTCTGAGCGCATCCCCACCCACGGTCCGCATCACCACTGCTATCCGACAAGAGGTTGTTGAACCATGCCGCGTACCGATCTGCTCCGGCCCCTGCCCGAACTGCTCCGGACCAACGCCGACCGGTCCGGCAACCAGGTCGCGTACGCCGATTCGCGGCGGAACGTGACCCACGCGGAGCTGGAGATACGGACGGCGCGGCTCGCCGGCCACCTCGCCGACCTCGGCGTGTGGCCGGCGGACCGCGTCGTCGTCCTGCTCGACGGCGTCACGGCGGTGGAGGGCGTCCTCGCCGTCGTCCGGGCCGGCGGCATCGCGGTGCCGCTGGACCCGGCCCTGGACGACGCCGAGCTGGCCCGGCTGGTCGAGGACGCCGGCGCCGACGCGGTCATCACCGACGCGGCCAACGCGGCGCGGGTGTCCGTGTCGGTCCTCGTCGTCGACGGCGGGTACGACGGCGACGGGCACTCGTTCGAGGAGCTGGCGACGACCGACCCGGCGTCGCCACCCCAGGACGACGCCGGCCTCGACGACCTGGCGTTCCTCACCTGGACGGCGGGGACGACCGGCCGCCGCAAGGGCGTGCTGTCCACGCAGCGCAACGCGCTGTGGCCCGCCGCCGCGGCAAGTTACGTGGCCGGACTCGGGTGGACGGCGGACGACCGGGTGCTGTGGATGCTGCCCGTGCACGCCTGCTTCGGGCAGCTCCTCGCCGCCACCGCGGCGGGGGCGTCGGTACGCCTCGCCGGCGGCCTCTCCCCCGACGAGCTGCGGGCCACGCTCGCCGCGCAGGGCAGCACCGTGCTGGTGGGCACCGGCGCGACGCACCGCGCCCTGCTGGACGCCCCGGGCCCCGACCCGCAGGGGGTACGGATCGCGCTGGCCGTCGGCCCCGTGGACCCGGCGCTGCGCGGTTCCTTCGAGGCCGCGTTCGCCGCGCCGCTGCTCACCGGCTACGTGACCACCGAGACGTCCGGCCTGATCGCGGTGAGCTGGCCCAACGGCGACGCGGAACGACGCTGCCTGCCCCTGCCGGGCCTGAGCGTGCGGGTGGTCGACCCCGCATCGGGCACCGACCTGGGCCCCGGCCAGGAGGGTGAGGTCTGGGTCAGCGGCCCGAACGTGATGGCCGGCGGCTACCACGACCTCGCCGCCGAGACGGCCGAGGCACTGCGCGGCGGCTGGTACCGCACGGGCGACCTGGCCCGCCGCGACGACTCCGGGCACCTCACGGTCACCGGCCGGCTGGCCGACGCGGTCGAGGTCGGCGGCGAGCGGGTCCGGCTGGACCGGATCGACGCGGTGCTGCGCGGCGTCGCGGGGGTGGCCGACGCGGCAGCCCTCGCCGGGCCCGACGGTCCGGTCGCATTCGTCGTCGGGTCCGACGTGGACACCGCCGGCCTGCTGGCGCGGTGCCGCGCGGAACTGCCCGCCGCGGCCGTGCCGGTCGAGACGTACCTGGTGCGGGAGATCCCCCGCACCGCCCTCGGCAGCCCCGCCCGGCACCGGCTCCCCGAGCTGCCCGCCCGCCTGGTCGGCGTGGCCTCGTCGCTGCCCGACCGGCTGCACGCGCTGCGCTGGGAGCCGGCACCGGAGCCGGGCTCCGAGTCGGACTCCGGTCGGCTCGCCTGGGCGGTCGTGGGCCCGCCCGAGCTGACCGCCGACCTCACCGACGACGACCTGACCGTCGACAGCTACCCCGACCACACCGCGCTGTCCGAGCTGCTGGCGCGGGTGCTCGACGAGGACCACCCGGCGGACTCGCGCCTGGTCGTACTGACCCGGGGCGGCCTGCACGGCGACGACGAGGCGGCTCCCGGGCAGGCCGCCGCCTGGGCGCTCGCGCGGGCCCACCAGCTCCGCCGTCCCGGCCGGCTCGTGCTGCTCGACGCCGACCGGGTCGGCGCCGACGAGCTGCGCGCGGCCGTGGCCTGCGGCGAGGACGTGCTGGCCGTACGCGAGGACGAACTGCTCGTGCCCCGGTACGCGGACGTCCCCGCCCTGCCCGGCGGCGCACCGCTGCGGGGCACGGTCGTGCTCGTCGCCCGGTCGTACGACGCGGCGCTCACCCGCCACCTCGTGGCGGCCCACGACGTACGCGAACTGGTCCTGGTGGGGCCGGACGACGTGCCGGCGGGCGCCCCGGCGGAGCTGGCGGCGTTCGGCGCCGAGGTCTGCGTGCACCCGGACGTGCCGTTCGACCCGGAGACGCTGGCGGCCGTGCTCGGCGACCGGCCGGTCACCACCGTCGCGGCGGTGGACCTCACGGTCGAGGAGACGCTGGCGCTGCACACCGCGCCGCTCGGGCGCGCCCCGGCCAACCTCGTGCTGCTCACCGACGGCCGCGACGTCGCCGCCACCGTCGCCGCCGACGCGCTGGTGCGGCACCGGCGCGCGCTCGGCCTGCCCGGCGTCTCCGTGGCGTGGAGCGCGCCGGGGTTCGCCCGGCCCCCCGCGGCACGACGTAGCGCCCTCCTCGACGCCGCGCTGGCCTCGGGCGAGCCCTGCGTCGTCGCCGCGCGCCCCGTGCTGGCCGCCGACGCCGGCACCGACGGCGCCGGCAACGCCCTGGCCGAGCGGCTGCTGGCGTCCCCGGCGGACGACCGGCTCGGCCTGCTGCGCGAACTCGTACGGGCCGCGACCGGCGAGGTCCTGGGTGACCAGGCGCCCGCGACGATCGACGGCGAGACGCCGTTCCGCCAACTCGGCTACGACTCGCTCATCGCCGTGCAGCTGCGCAACCGGCTCTGCGCCGCGACCGGCCTCAGCCTGCCGGCGAGCCTGGTCTTCGACTACCCGACGCCGGACATCCTCGCCAGCCACCTGCTCGACGCCCTGGGGCTGGGCACGGCCGAGGCGGCGCCGGCCACGGTCGAGTCGTACGACGAGAGCGAGCCGATCGCGATCGTCGGCATGGCCTGCCGCTACCCGGGCGGCATCACCTCCCCGGACGACCTGTGGCGGGTGGTCGCGGACGGCACGGACGTCATCGGCGAGTTCCCCACCAACCGCGGCTGGGACCTCGCGGCGCTGTTCGCGGGCGACGGGCCGGGCACGTGCAACGCGACCGCCGGCGGCTTCCTGCACGACGCGGACGAGTTCGACGCGGAGTTCTTCGGCATCAGCCCCCGCGAGGCGCTGGCGATGGACCCGCAGCAGCGGGTGTTCCTGGAGACCGCGTGGGAGGCGCTGGAGCACGCCGGCATCCCGCCGACCTCGATGCGCGGCAGCGACACCGCCGTCTTCACGGGCCTGCACGTGCAGAACTACGGCCGGCTCGGGCACAGCGAGGAGGACGGGGTCGACGGCCACCTCATCACCGGCACCGCGAGCAGCGTGGCGTCCGGCCGGGTCGCGTACGCCCTGGGCCTGGAGGGCCAGGCGATGACCGTCGACACCGCCTGCTCGGCGTCGCTGGTCTCCCTGCACCTGGCCGTACGCGCGCTGCGCTCCGGCGAGTGCTCTATGGCCCTGGCGGGGGGCGTGACCGTGATGGCCGGCACGGAGACCTTCACCGAGTTCTCCCGGCAGAACGGCCTCTCCCCCGACGGGCGGTGCAAGGCGTTCTCCGACGACGCCGACGGCACCGGTTGGGGCGAGGGCGTCGGCGTGCTGGTGGTCGAGCGGCTCTCCGACGCCCGCCGCAACGGCCACCGCGTACTGGCGGTCGTCCGCGGCTCGGCCGTCAACCAGGACGGCGCCTCCAACGGGCTCACCGCCCCCAACGGGCCCTCGCAGCAGCGGGTCATCCGCGCCGCGCTCGCCAACGCGGGCCTCGCGGCCGGCGAGGTGGACGCGCTCGAGGCGCACGGCACCGGCACGGCCCTGGGCGACCCCATCGAGGCCCAGGCGATCCTCGCCACCTACGGCCAGGGCCGCGAACAGCCACTCTGGCTCGGCTCGCTCAAGTCCAACATCGGCCACACGCAGGCCGCCGCCGGCGTCGGCGGCGTGATCAAGATGGTCCTCGCCCTGCGCAACGGGCTGCTGCCGCGCACCCTGCACGTCTCGGAGCCGAGCCGCAAGGTGGACTGGTCGGCCGGGGCGGTGTCGCTGCTGACCGAGCCGGTCGCGTGGCCCGCCAGCGAACGGCCGCGCCGGGCCGCCGTCTCGTCGTTCGGGATGAGCGGCACGAACGCGCACGTGATCATCGAGGAGCCGCCCGCCGCCGACGCCCCGGCCGCCGACGCCCCCGCCGCCCCGCCGGTGCTGCCGTTGCTGCTGTCGGCGCGCTCCGAGCAGGCGGTACGGGAGCAGGCCCGCCGGCTGCACGACCACCTCGCCGACCGGCCCGAGCTGTCGGTCGCCGACGTCGGCCGGTCCCTCGTCACCACCCGGGTCGCCTTCGGCCACCGGGCCGCGGTCACCGGCGCCACCCGGCAGGACCTGCTCGACGGCCTCGCCGCCCTCGCCGCCGGTCAGGGCACCGCCGACGTGTTCACCGGCACCGTCCGCCCCGGCGGGCTGGCGTTCCTGTTCACCGGTACGGGCGCCCAGTACCTCGGCATGGGCACCGAACTCGCCGCCGCGTACCCCGTCTTCGCGGACGCCTTCGACGAGGCCTGCGCCGAGCTGGACCGCCACCTGGACAAGCCGGTACGCGAGATCATCCGCAGCGACGACCTGCACCGCTTCGCGTACACGCAGCCGGCCCTGTTCGCCTTCGAGGTCGCCCTCCACCGGCTCGTCGAGTCGTGGGGCATCCGCCCCGACTTCGTGGCGGGGCACTCCCTCGGCGAGCTCTCCGCCGCGTACGTGGCTGGCGTCTGGTCACTCGCCGACGCCGCGAAGCTCGTCGCCGCCCGCGCCACCCTCATGGCGGCCCTGCCGCTGGGCGGCGTGATGGTCGCCGTGCAGGCCACCGAGGAGCAGGTCACCCCGTACCTGAGCGAGCAGGTCGGCATCGCCGCCATCAACACCCCCACCGACCTGGTCATCTCCGGCGACGAGGCCGCCACCCTCGCCGCCGCCGAACAGCTCGCCGCGCTCGGGCACAAGACCAAGCGGCTGCCGATCCCACTGGGCGCCCACTCCCACCTGATGGACCCGATGCTCGACGACTACCGCGCCGTCGCCGCGTCCATCACCCACCACGAACCCCGCATCGGGCTGATCTCCACGGTCGACGGGCAGCCGCTGCGCTCCACGCCCGAGCACTGGGTCACCCAGGTCCGCCGGGCCGTACGCTTCCACGACGCCGTCGCCGCCCTCACCGCCGCCGGCCGCGTCGAGACCTTCCTCGAGATCGGCCCCGACACCGTCCTCGCCACCACCACCGGCGACGCCACCGGCATCGCCACCATGCGCCGGGGGCAGCCCGAGACGCACAGCCTCGCCCGGGCCGTCGGCCACCTCTTCACCGTCGGGACCAGCCCCGACGCCGACGCCTACTTCCCCGGCGCCCGCGAGGTGCCGCTGCCGACGTACCCGTTCCAGCGGAGGTCGTACTGGCTGCGGCCCACCGCCGGGGGCGACGTGGGCACGGCCGGCCTCACCGCGGCACGCCACCCGCTGCTCGGCGCGGTGCTGGGCGTCGTCGACACCGACCGGCTCGTGCTCACCGGGCGGCTCTCCCTACGCGAGCAGCCGTGGCTGGTCGACCACGCCGTCCTCGACACGGTCCTGCTGCCCGGCACCGCGTTCCTCGAACTGGCCGCGCACGCCGCCGAGCACACCGGCAGCGGCACGATCGAGGAACTCACCCTCCAGGCCCCGCTGACGCTGACCGAGGAGCAGCGGGTCAACCTCCAGGTGTGGGTCGGCCGACCCGACGAGCAGGGCCGCCGCGAGTTCGGCGTGTACTCCCAGCCGGCCGGGCAGCCGCCGGGCGCGGAGTGGACGTGCCACGCCTCGGGCACGCTGGCCGACGCACCCGCGCCGGCCCCGGTGGTCGACGAGTGGCCGCCAGCCGGCGCGGAGCCCGTCGACGTCGGCGACTTCTACGGCTGGCTGCTGGCGCGCGGATTCTGCTACGGCCCCGCCTTCCAGGGCGTCCAGGAGGTGTGGCGGCGCGGCGACGAGCTGTTCGCCCGGGCCACCCTGCGCACCGAGGACGAGCCGGCCGCCGTGCGCTACGGCGTACACCCGGCGCTGCTCGACGCCGCCATGCACCCGCTCGTGCTGCACCTCGACGGCGGCGGGAACCCGGCCGGCCGGGCCTGGCTGCCCTTCTCCTGGCGGGGGGTGCGGCTGCACCGCCGCGGGGCCTCGGCGCTGCGGGTCCGGCTGACCCCGGCCGGCGAGAACACCCTGCGGGTGAGCACCACCGACGACGACGGCAACCCGGTGCTGAGCGCCGACGCGGTCGCGGTCCGGCCGGTCACGACGGACGGCCTGGCCGGCGCGAGCGGCCCCACCGCCGCGCTGTACCGCACGGACTGGGTGCCCGTGGCCGCCCCGACCGGCACCGGCACGCCCGACGTCGAGGTGTTCCGGGTCGAGGCGGGCGACACCGCCGACGCCGTACGACAGTCCCTCCACGACACGCTGGCGACGCTCCAGCGGGCCGCGGCCGGCACCGCGCGGCTGGCCGTGGTCACCCGCGGCGGCGACCTCGCGGGCGCGGCGGCGTGGGGCATGGTCCGCTCCGCCCAGACCGAGCACCCGGACCGCTTCGTCCTCGTCGAGACCGACGGCACCGACAAGTCGGAGCGCGCCCTCGCCGCCGCGCTCGCCACCGGGGAGCCGCAGCTCGCCGTCCGCGACGGGGCGCTGACCGTGCCGCGGCTCGCGCGGCACGCCGCCGCCACCCGGGACGGCGCGCTGTTCGACCCGACGGGGGCCGTCCTGATCACCGGTGGCACCGGCACGCTCGGCGCCGCGCTCGCCCGCCACCTGGTCACCCGGCACGGCGCGGAACACCTGGTCCTCGCCTCCCGCCGGGGCCTGGACGCGCCGGGCGCCGCCGCGTTGGCCGAGGAGCTGACCGCCCTCGGCGCCACCACGGTCGACGTCGTCGCGTGCGACACCGCCGACCGCGAGGCGCTGTCGGCGCTGCTCGACGGGCTCGCCCGGCCGCTGGTGGGCGTGGTGCACACCGCGGGCGTGCTCGACGACGGCATCCTGGAGTCGCTCACGCCCGACCGCCTCGACGCCGTCCTGCGACCCAAGCTCGACGCCGCGCTCAACCTGCACGAGCTGGCCGGCGACGTCGACCTGTTCGTGCTCTACTCCTCCGTCGCGAGCGTCATCGGCACCGCGGGGCAGGCGAACTACGCGGCGGCGAACGCGTTCCTCGACGCCCTGGCCGCACAGCGCCGGGCCGAGGGCCGGGCCGCCACCTCGCTGTCCTGGGGCCTGTGGGCCGAGGCCAGCGCGATGACCAGCCAGCTCGGCGAGACCGACCTGGCCCGCATCGCGCGCGGCGGTCTCCTCCCGCACAGCGTCGAGGAAGGGCTCGCGCTGTTCGACGCCGCGTGCCGCTCGGACCTCGCGCACCTGGTGCCCGTCACCATCGACGTCGCCGCGGTACGCGCCGCCACGAACGCCGCGCCGCCACTGCACGGCCTGGCCAGGGTGCCGCGCCGGCGGCAGGCCGCGACCCGGCCGGGCGCCACCGCGCTGGCCCGCGAGCTGGCCGGGCGCAGCGAGGAGGAGCAGCGCGGGCTGCTGCTCGACATCGTGCGTACGCAGGTCGCCACCGTGCTCGCCCAGCCGGACGCGGACGCCGTCTCCGTGGCCGAACCGTTCCGCCAGCTCGGCTTCGACTCGCTGATGGCCGTCGAGCTGCGCAACCGGCTCAACACCGCGACGGGGCTGCGGCTGCCCGCGACGTTGACCTTCGACTACCCCACCCCGGAGGCCCTCGTCGAGTACCTTCGGGGCGAGCTGGGTGACCGGGAGGACGAACCGCGGCCCGTCGTGGCGGCGGTCGCCGCCCGCCCCACCGACGAACCCGTCGCGATCGTGGGCATGGCCTGCCGCTACCCCGGCGGCGTCACCTCACCCGACGAGCTGTGGCAGCTGCTGCTCGACGGCCGCGAAGGCATCAGCGGCTTCCCGACCGACCGCGGCTGGTCGCTGGACACGCTGTTCGACCCCGACCCGGACACCCCCGGCACCAGCTACGTCGACCAGGGCGGATTCCTGCTCGACGCGGCCGGGTTCGACGCGGAGTTCTTCGGCATCAGCCCCCGCGAGGCGCTCGCGATGGACCCGCAGCAGCGGATCTTCCTGGAGACCTGCTCGGCGGCGCTGGAGAACGCCGGCCTCCGGCCGGACGCGCTGCGCGGCTCACCCACCGGCGTGTTCACCGGCCTCATGACGCACGACTACGCCGCCGGGGCGAGCGCCGTACCCGACGGTGTCGAGGGATTCCTTGGCACCGGAACCGCGGGCAGCGTCGCCTCGGGCCGGGTGGCGTACACGTTCGGGCTGGAGGGGCCGGCGGTCACCGTCGACACCGCCTGCTCGTCGTCGCTGGTCGCCCTGCACCTCGCCGTGCAGGCGCTGCGCTCCGGCGAGTGCTCCCTCGCGCTGACCGGCGGCGTGACCGTCATGTCCACCCCCAGCCTGTACGTCGAGTTCTCCAAGCAGCGGGGCCTCGCCCCCGACGGCCGGTGCAAGTCGTTCGCCGCCGCCGCGGACGGCACCGGCTGGGCGGAGGGCGTCGGCGTACTGGTGGTCGAGCGGCTCTCCGACGCCCGCCGCAACGGCCACCGCGTGCTGGCGGTGGTACGCGGCTCGGCCGTCAACCAGGACGGCGCCTCCAACGGCCTCACCGCCCCCAACGGGCCCTCGCAGCAGCGGGTCATCCGGTCGGCGCTGGCCAACGCCGGGCTGTCGGCCGACCAGGTGGACGCCATCGAGGCGCACGGCACCGGCACCTCCCTGGGCGACCCCATCGAGGCCCAGGCAATCCTCGCCACCTACGGCCAGGACCGCGAACGCCCGCTCTGGTTGGGCTCGCTGAAGTCCAACATCGGCCACGCCCAGGCCGCCGCCGGCGTCGGCGGGGTCATCAAGATGGTCCTCGCCCTGCGGCACGGGCTGCTCCCGCGCACCCTGCACGTCGACGAGCCGTCGCCGAAGGTCGACTGGTCGGCGGGCTCGGTCGCGCTGCTGACCGAGCCGGCCGAGTGGCAGCGCAACGGCCACCCGCGCCGCGCCGGGGTGTCGTCGTTCGGCGTCAGCGGCACGAACGCGCACGTGATCATCGAGGAGCCGCCCGCCGAGGCCGACAGCGCCGACGCCGGCACGCCGCCGCAGGCCCTGCCGTGGCTGCTGTCCGCCCGCTCGGAGCAGGCCCTGCGGGAGCAGGCCCGCCGCCTGCACGACCACCTCGCGGCCCGCCCCGAACTGCCGGACGCCGACGTCGCGCGCTCCCTGGCCGCCCGGGTCCGGTTCACACAGCGGGCCGCCGTCGTCGGGACCGACCGGCGGGAACTCCTCGACGGCCTCGCCGCGCTGGCCGCCGGCCAGGAGGCCGCCAACCTGGTCACCGGCACCCCCGGGGCCGGCAGGTTGGCGTTCCTGTTCACCGGGCAGGGCGCGCAGCGGCTGGGCATGGGCGGCGAACTCGCCGCCGCGTACCCCGTCTTCGCCACCGCGTTCGACGAGGTCTGCGCCGCCCTCGACGCGCACCTCGACCAACCGCTGCGCAAGGTCATCGACACCGACGAGGTGCACCAGACCGGCTACACCCAACCCGCCCTGTTCGCCTTCGAGGTCGCCCTCTACCGGCTCCTCGAATCCTGGGGCATCCGCCCCGACCACCTCGCCGGACACTCCATCGGCGAACTCGCCGCCGCCCACGTCGCCGGCGTCTGGGACCTCGCCGACGCCGCGAAACTCGTCGC
The DNA here is from genome assembly GCF_008806585.1 of Micromonospora sp. AMSO12t. Taxonomy (NCBI): domain Bacteria; kingdom Bacillati; phylum Actinomycetota; class Actinomycetes; order Micromonosporales; family Micromonosporaceae; genus Micromonospora; species Micromonospora sp. AMSO12t. Next base: position 3,374 of record NZ_WAAS01000090.1, on the reverse strand, counting down.
CGCCCGCGCCCGGCTCATGCAGGCCCTCCCCACCGGGGGCGCCATGGTCGCCGTGCAGGCCACCGAGGAACAGGTCACCCCGTACCTCTCCGACGTGGTCGGCGTCGCCGCCGTCAACACCGGCACCGACCTCGTCCTCTCCGGCGACGAGGCCGCCACCCTAGCGGCCGCCGAGGCACTCGCCGCGCAGGGCCACCGGACGAAGCGGCTCACCGTCTCGCACGCCTTCCACTCCCACCTGATGGACCCCGTCCTCGACGACTACCGCGCCGTCGCCGACTCCATCACCCACCGGGAGCCCACCGTTCCCGTCATCTCCACCGTCGACGGCCGACCGCTGCGTTCCACCCCCGACCACTGGGTCACCCAGCTGCGCCACACCGTCCGCTTCCACGAGGCCGTCGAGGCTCTCGCCGGCACGCACCACGTCGGCACCTTCCTCGAGATCGGCCCCGACACCGTCCTCGCCACGGCCGCCGCCACCGGCGACGCCACGGCCATCGCCACCGCCCGCCGGGGAGAACCCGAGACCGCGACCCTCGGCAGGGCCGTCGGGCGACTCTTCACCGCCGGAGCCGGCCCCGACGCCGGCGCGTACCGGGCGGGCGCCCGCGAGGTGGAGCTGCCGACGTACGCGTTCCAGCACCAGCGGTACTGGCTGGTCCCCGACGAGGGGCCGGCGGACGCCGCCGGGCTCGGGCTCGGGGCGGCGGACCATCCGCTGCTCGGCGCGGTGCTGGCGCTCGCCGACTCCCAGCGGAGCGTGCTCACCGGCCGGCTCTCCCTGCGCGAACAGCCCTGGCTCGCCGACCACGCCGTCCTCGGCACGGTCCTGCTGCCGGGTGCCGCGTTCGTCGAACTCGCGCGGCGGGCCGCCGAGCACGTCGACCTCGACCGCATCGAGGAGCTGACCCTGCACGCGCCGCTGGTGCTGCCGACCGACGGCGCGGTACGGGTGCAGGTGGAGGTCGGGGAGCCCGACGAGGCCGGGCGCCGGCCGCTGCGGGTGTACTCCCGGCGCGAGGACGCGCTCGACGGCGAGCCGTGGACGCAGCACGCGAGCGGCCTGCTCGACGCCGCAGGGGAGGCCGAGGCCGGCTGGGCCGGTGAGTGGCCGCCCGCCGACGCCGTGCCGGCCCCGGTCGAGGAGCTGTACGACCGCATCGCCGACCTCGGCGTCGACTACGGCCCCGCGTTCCGGGGACTGGTGGCGGCCTGGCGGCGCGGCGACGAACTGCTCGCGGAGGTCGCGCTCCCCGTCGACGCGCCGGCGGGTCGCTTCGGACTGCACCCGGCGCTGCTGGACGCGGCCCTGCACCCGATCTCCCTGGCCACCGGGGCCGACGGTCCGCTGCGCCTGCCGTTCAGCTGGCACGGCGTACGGGTGCTGACCACCGGGGCGACGGCCCTGCGGGTGCGGATCACGCCCACCGCCGGCGACGCGTACGCCCTGGCGCTCGCCGACGGCACCGGCATGCCGGTGGCCACGGTCGAGTCCCTGGTCGCGCGCCCGGTGACGATCGAGCAGCTGCGCTCCACCGCCGGTCCGGACGGGCTGCACCGGTTGGAGTGGCAGCCGGTCCCCACGCCCGTGGCCTCCGCCAGCGCCTTCGACGTGTTCCAGGTCGGGACCGGCACGGACGCCGAGGCGGTACGGGCCGCCGTGCACGACGCGCTCGCGGCGGTCCAGGAGTGGCTGCCCGGCGACCGCTCCCCGCTGGTGTTCGTGTCCCGGGGTGCGACCGACGGCACGAACCCGGCGGGCGCGGCGGTCTGGGGCCTGGTCCGCTCGGCGCAGACCGAGCATCCCGATCGTTTCGTCCTCGTCGACACCGACGACCCGGCTCTCGTCGGCGCGGCCGTCGCGACCGGTGAACCACAGGTGGCCGTCCGCGACGGGGTGTCGACCGTGCCGCGGCTCGCGACGTTCGCGTCCGCCTCGGACCGCCGCCTGTTCGACCCGGCGGGCACCGTGCTCGTCACCGGCGGCACCGGAGCCCTGGGCGCGGAACTGGCCCGCCACCTGGTCACCGCGCACGGTGCGCGGCACCTCGTGCTGACCTCCCGCCGTGGCCCGGCCGCGCCAGGCGCCGCGGAGCTGACGGCCGAGCTGGAGTCGCTGGGCGCCAGGATCACGGTCGCTGCCTGCGACGCCGCCGACCGGGCCGCGCTGGCGGACCTCCTGGCGTCCCTGCCCGACCTGGTCGGCGTCGTGCACGCCGCAGGCGTGCTGGACGACGGTACGGTCGAGTCGCTCACGCCGGAACGGGTGGACGCGGTGCTGCGGGCGAAGGTCGACGCGGCGCTCAACCTGCACGAGCTGGCCGGCGACGTCGAGATGTTCGTGCTGTTCTCCTCGGCGACCGGGGTGCTGGGCACGGCCGGCCAGGCGAACTACGCGGCGGCGAACGCCTTCCTGGACGCGCTCGCCGCGCGGCGTCGGGCGTCCGGCCTCACCGCGACGTCGCTGGCCTGGGGCCTGTGGCGCAGCGGTGGCGCGATGACCGGTGGGCTCACCGAGGCCGACCTCGCCCGCATCGGGCGCACCGGCGTGCGGGCGCACACCGTCGAGGAAGGCCTCGCGCTGTTCGACGCGGCCTGCCGGACCGACGAGCCGTGCCTGGTCCCGATCAGGTTGGACGTGGGCGTCCTGCGCACGAGCACGTCGGCGCCGGCACCGCTGCGCTCCTTCACCCGCCCCCGGCGCTCCTCCTCGGCCGGCAGCGCGGCGTCGCTGTCCGGCCGGCTGGCCGGCCTCGCCGGGCCGGAGCAGCGCGAGGTGCTGCTGACCCTGGTACGCACGAACGTGGCGGCGGTGCTGGCCCACGACTCGGTGGAGACCATCGCGGCGGACCAGGCGTTCAAGCAGCTGGGCTTCGACTCGCTGACGGCGGTGGAGCTGCGCAACCGGCTCAACCAGGCCACCGGCCTGCGGATGCCGGCGACGCTGACGTTCGACCACCCCACGCCCGCGGCGCTCGTGGAGCACCTGATCGGGGAGCTGGGCGGCAACCAGGCGCAGCTCAACCTGCGCACCCTCGTCGACAGCATCGCCAGGGTCGAGGCGACGCTGGAGTTGGTGGACGCGACGCAGACGGCGGAGACGGACATCGCCGCGGCCCTGCAACGGCTGCTCACCAGGTGGCGCGACAAGTCCAGCCCGGCCGAGGCCACGGACCTCGCCTCGGTCACGGCGGACGACCTGTTCGACATCCTGGACAGCGAGCTGGACAACGCCTGACCCCGGGGCGAGCCACGACCGCCCCCCACCCCGACGGACGACGGGGTGGGGGGCTGGTCCGTTCGCGGGACGCAGGACCGGGTGGAGGGCTGGTCCGTTCACGGGAGGCCCGACCGGGGTGGAGGGCTGGTCC
>NZ_WAAS01000089.1:0-23923 GCF_008806585.1 Micromonospora sp. AMSO12t | reverse complement strand
CGACGGCGGGCCGTCGCCCTCGACCGCCACCTCCCCGGCCATGGCCAGCACGGTGGCCTCGGTGGGGCCGTACAGGTTGACGGTGGTGAACGTGTGCTCGGGGCGGGGGCGGGCCAGCAGCTGCTGGCCCCCCGCGCCGAGGATGCGCAGTGCCCCGTCGGGCGGCGCCGGCCGGGTCAGCACGGCCTCGGCGAGCGGGGTGGGCAGCGTCGCCGAGGTGATCGCGTGCGCGGCGAGCCAGTCCACCAGCCGGTCGGGGTCGATTCGGGTCTGGTCGTCGGGCATCCAGAGGCTGGCGCCGGCCACCAGCGGCGCCCAGATGTCCCACACGGAGGCGTCGAAGCCGGGGGAGAACAGGTGCAGGCAGCGGTCGTCGGGACCGAGGCGCTCCGCGCCGGCCCGCCACCGGGCCAGCCCGCGCAGCGAGCCGTGCTCGACCATGACCCCCTTCGGTAGGCCGGTGGACCCGGAGGTGTAGATCACGTACGCGAGGTCACCCGGGCCGACCGGCACGGCCGGCGGGCGGTCGGGGTACGCGGCGAGCGTGGCCCGGTCGTCGTCGAGCAGGACGACCGGGGTGCCCGGAACCACCAGGTCGGGCCGGACCAGCGACCGTACGGTGACGAGCACCCGCGCCCGGGAGTCGGTGAGCATGTGCCGGACCCGCTGCGGCGGGTAGCCGGCGTCGACGGGCAGGTACGCGGCGCCGGCGGTGAGCGCCGCCAGCACGCTGACGATCCCGTCGACGCCGCGGGGCAGCAGGACGGCGACGAGGTCGCCTCGGCGTACCCCGGTTGCCCGCAGGTGCCGGGCCAGCCGGTTGCTGCGTGCGCGCAACTCCCCGTAGGTGACGAGGGCGTCGTCCGTGCCCAGCGCCAACGCGTCGGCGGGATGCCGGACGATCGCCTCATGGACGAGGTCCGCGTGGTGTGGCTCGCCCCCGGCGGGCTGGCCGGACGGCCGGGCGGGGACGGGGGGCGCTGACCAACCGCTTTCCTTGATCATGATGCGCCGGATGCTGCCAGCGCGGCACGCCCGTCGTCAATGCAAACGGGCCGGGCTAGGGGCTGTCCGGGCCGTTGTCGGGGCTGGCCGGCCGCCCGCCGGAGTGGCCCGGCCGGGGCGGCCGCCGGGCGACGGGCCGCCCGGCCCGACGGCTCACCTCGACAGGCGGTCGACGGCCTCGGCGGTGGTGACCACCTCGCCGAGTTGGCCCAGCGTCTCCAGGCTGGCCCGGTGTGCCTCGTCGGTCGCGGCGGTGCACGCGTCGGAGACCACCACCGGCCGGTAGCCGAGGTTGACCGCCTCGAACACGGTGCCGGTGACGGAGAGATTGGTGGCGACACCGGTGAACAGGACGGTGTCCACGCCCCGGCGCCGCAGCACGGTGTCGAGTTCGCTGCCGAAGAAGCCGGTGAGCCGGACGTGGGTGATGACGACGTCGCCGGCCTCCGGCGCGAGTTCGTCGACGATCCGGGCCCTGGGCGCGCCCTCGAGGTAGGCCTGCCGCTCCCGGAGCATGGCGAAGCTGGGCGTGTTGGGGATGAGGTCCGGGTATCCGGGCCGGTACGCGACCCGCGTGTAGACGACGAGGCCGCCACTGGCGCGCACCGCCGTGGCGACCTGCGCCGCGTACGAGGCGACGCGGTGCCGGGAGACCTGCTCGGCGAAGAACGGACCGAACACCCCGTCGGGACTGACGACCTCGTGCTGCCAGTGGACGCCGACGACGGCGGTCCGCATCGGGTCGAGTTCTCGCATCGTCCCTCCCGTCACGGGGCGGAGAGCTGCTGCGGCGCCGGCTGGTGGCCGCGTCCGCCCGCGCCGGCCGGCCCTCTGCCGTACGCGTCGAGGCGCCCCCACCGCCCGGGAATGTCGAGCAGCGCCACGAAGTCGAGACTAGCGGGCAGAGCGGGCCTGATCACGAGGTCTTCGCCGACCGGTTGCAGCCCGAGCATCGTGCGCAACAGCAGCAGGGTGGCCCCGGCGGACCACGCCTGCGGGCTGCACGCGGTGGGATAGTTGACCGGATACTTGGTCTCGGCCCGGGGGTAGCCAGCGAACGCCTCGGGCAGCCGGCCGTCGTAGAAGACCGCCGCGTCCAGGATCCCGGCGGCGATCCGGGCCGCCTCGTCGGCGTAGCCGTAGCGGCGCAGGCCCCAGGCGATGAACGAGTTGTCGAACGGCCAGATCGTCCCGACGTGGTACCCGATCGGGTTGTAGCGGCTCGCGCTCTCGGCCAGCGTGCGCACCCCCCAGCCGCTGAACAGCGCGGGCGACATCAGGTGTCGCGCCAGGGCGGCGGCCTTCGGCTCGTCGACGATGCCGCTCCACAGCAGGTGGCCGATGTTGGACGACAGCGCGTCCACCTGGCGGCCGTCACCGTCGAGCGCGAGGGCCATGTACTCGCCGTCGGCGACCCAGAAGTCGCGGTTGAAGCGCTGCCTGAGCTCGGCGGCGTCCCGTTCCAGCCGGTCCGCGTACGCCGGGTCGTTCCAGATCGTCCGGGCTAGCCGGGCGGTGCGCATCTTCGCGTCGTACGCGTACCCCTGCAACTCGCAGGTCGCCCTGGGGAAGCCGGGCAGCCGCCCGTCCTGGTACGAGATGCCGTCCCAGGAGTCCTTCCAGCACTGGTTCTCCAGTCCGTTGCGGGTGTTGCGCCGCTCGTAGGAGATGTAGCCGCTGCCCGTCAGGTCGGCGTAGTGGTCGATCCAGTCGATCGCCGCCCGCGCCTCCTGTTCGACCGAGCGGACGAGCGCGGCGTCGCCGGTCCAGCGCTCGTACTCGTCGAGCAGCACCAGGAACAGGGGAGTGGCGTCGGCGCTGCCGAAGTAGGGCGTGTGCGGCGTCTCCTCGAAGACGCTCATCTCCCCGTACCGCATCTCGTGCAGGATCCGGCCGGGCTCCTCCTCCCGGAAGTCGTCGACCCGGCTGCCCTGCCGGAGCGCGAGCACCCTGAGCGTGGTGGCGGCGAGATCGGGCGCGAACGGCAGCGCCTGGAGGCTGGTGAGGATGCTGTCCCGGCCGAACAGGCTCATGAACCAGGGCAGGCCGGCGGCCGGCACGCTCCGGTCCTCGGCGAGGAACGGGCTGAACCGCAGCGCGGCCAGGTCGATCAGGCTGCGCCGGTACGCGCCGCGCAGGGGCTCGAAGCCGGATTCCAGCCGGGGCGCCTCCGCCAGCCAGTCCTTGAGCCGGCGCTCCTTGTCCCGGCTGCGCGCCCGTCCCGGAATCGTGAGCCGTTCCAGCCCTCGCGGCATCGGGAGGTCCGGCTCCGCGGTCAGCCTGGTCCGCCACCTGCCGTGCGGTTCGAGGTGGACCGCGAACGTCAGCCCGTCCTCGTCCAGTTCGGCCGGCGTCGTCGCGGAGACGATCGTCTCCCGCCGGAACCGTTCCCGCTCGTAGCCGAGGACGAGGCGCCCGTCGTCGACGTGTCGGTAGTGCCGACCCTTCTTCCGCGCCGTCGCGTCCTTGACCTCGAAGACGTCCGCGAAGTCGGCGTCCACCTCGACCCGGACGGTCAGGTCGACCGGCTGGCCGGCATGGTTGGTGATGCTCAGCTCCTCGTGCAGGCCGGCGTCGAGCGTGTGTGCCCGCCGCACGGAGAGCGTGCTGTTGACGTAGACGTCCTGGTGGCCGGGGACCAGGTAGAACCGGTTCTCGAAGTAGTGGATGTCGTCGATGGCGAGGGTGCTCAACCGCTCCCCGTCGATCGTGAGCACCCACTTCGACAGCAGGCGCGTGTCGTGGGCGAAGAGGCCGAGCGGAGTGTCGGGCGACGGGAGGATGTCGCCGGCCCGGTCGCAGACCAGGAAGGTGGTGCCGTCCAGGATGCCCACCTGGTCGTCACTCATGGCCGCCTCCCCGACGGCGCGTGCCCCGGGACGTGGGCGGCGGCGGAAAGAGCTTCCGGACGGTCGCGAAGAGCCGAGGGCTGCCCGCCACGGCCGCCTCGCCGCGCAGCACAGTGGTCAGGAAGTACGCCTCCCCGCTGGCGATCCGGTCGAACACCGCCCGGTCCGCCTCGACGACCGCGTCCCCGCCGGTCGCCTCCTCCGAGACCCTGACGTCGCCCTTGTCGATGGAGACCAGCCAGTGCGCGGTCCGGCCGTCGCGGCTGATGTCGAAGCGCACGCTGCCCTCGTCGATCGCCCTGAGCCGGCGGTCGTGCCCACGGCGCGCGAGGCCGTGGAAGAAATCCTCGGTGGCATCCGCCATCGCGACCCTCCTCACCGGCCACCATTCCCCGGAAACGCCGCCACCGCCTCACCCGGAGAAGGTGAACTTCGCGCGGCCCCACCGCAGGTCGCGCCCACCGCCGGCCGGCCCCGAGCCGTCCCGCGCGTGGCGGGCCGGGCGGCCCGGCCGACACCCGCCCCGCCGCCGGGCATCGGCACTAGCCTGGGATCCGATGGATCCCATCCAGGCGACGCTGCTCGTCGCCGCCGGTGTCGCCACGGGCGCCTTCAACGCGGTCGCGGGCGGCGGTTCCCTGATCGCCTTCTCGGCGCTGATCGCTGCCGGCATCCCACCGCTCACCGCCAAGCTGACCAGCACCGTCGCCGTCTTCCCCGGCAACGTGGCGAGCGTCGCCGGAGGATACCGGGACCTGCCGCCCCGCGGCGACGTGCGACGCGTCCTGCCCGCGGCGGTCGTCGGCGGCGTCGCCGGGTCGGTGCTGCTGCTGGTGACGCCCACCCGCGTCTTCGACATGATCGTGCCGTTCCTGGTGCTCGCCGCGTCGGCCGTCCTCGGTCTGCGGGGCTGGCTGGACGGCCTGGTCCGGCGCTCCGCGCCGCGGGACCGGCGGGCACACCCGGCGGCCCTGCAACTCTCCGTCGCCCTGGGCGGCCTCTACGGCGGTTACGTCGGCGCCGGGTTCGGCATCGTCCTGGTCGCCGGCCTGGCGCTCCTCCAGCACGAGCCGCTCACCAGGACGATCGCCCTGAAGAACCTGCTGTCGGCCGTCATCTCGTTCACGGCGGTGGTGCTCTACGTCCTCTTCGGCACCGTCAACTGGGCGGGGGTGGCAGTCGTCGCTCCGGCGACCGTCGTCGGCGGCTACGTCGGCGCCCGACTGCTCCGCAGACTCCCCGAGGGCCCGCTCAGGGCGGTGGTCGTCGCGTTCGGGGTGCTCTTCGGGCTGTTCCTGCTGAGGCGCAACGTCCTGTAGACCGCGCTGCCGCCGGGGAGTCCCGGCCCCGACGACGGGACGGGCCCCTGCCGTCCGCTCGGATGGCAGGGGCCCGTCCCGCACCGGTCAGGTCAGCGGGACCTGGCGGGCGAGCGCGGCGCCGCCGGCCTCGAAGGCCGCCAGGACCGAGGTGGGCGTGCCACCGGTCGCCGGGACCACGACGGTCACCGGGCGGCCGGAGGGCACCTGCACCGAACGCTCACCGAGCGACCGGTCGCCGTCCCAGGTGTGCAGGTACACCGTGCCGGCGCGGTCGGCCCGGACGGTCACCTGCACGCCGCCGGCCACCTGCCGCTGGCCGGTCAGCCGCAGCGCCCGCTCGGGCAGCCGGGTGACGGCGGCCGGAGCCACGCCGTCCACCGCCGACTGCGCGATGGTCTGCGGGCTGTGCACGCTACGGGCCGCCGTGTCCGGGAAGACCGGGGCACTGGGCTGCCGCTGGGCCGGGGTGAGACCGGGCAGGGTGACCAGGCCGTAGCGGTACGGGTCGGCCCGGACGCCGGTGAAGGTGGACCAGCCCAGCCGGGACTGGGAGCTGAGGTCCTGGGTGTCCGAGTCGTACACCAGCACGTTGAAGCCCATCCGCGCCGGGTCGATGGCGTCGGGCAGCACCGCGAACGGGATGCGCGCCTCGATGGTGTAGCCGGTGTACGGCGCGGTGACCTTGCTGACGACGGTCATCCCCGGGGCGGTCGTGGCGCCCGGTCCCTGCCGGTTGTCGGCGTCGCGCTGCCAGCACGGCGGGTCGCCGTTGGCGGGGTCGTCGGTGACCGGGAAGATGCCCGCCTTGAACACGGTGGAGGTGTCCGTCGAGTTCCCCTTCGGGTCGACGATGATCTCCACGCTGTCGGTGCGCCGCTGCCGCTTGCAGTCCTGCGGCACCACCTTCTTGCCGAGCACGTCGTCGGTGACCTGTACGAACACGACGAGCGCGTCCTCGGTGAAGGCGATCCGGCCGGTGGCCGAGGCGTCCTGTGGCGTGGTGGCCTGTCCCTCCCAGATGCGGGACAGGTCCAGCTCCTCGCCGGGGTACTCGCCGGGGGAGGCCACCCCGTCGACGGCGTGGTCGTGCCCGGCGTGCGGCACCTCGCTGGTCGGCACGATCTCCAGGGCGCCGGTCTCCACGGTGCTGCCGGCGGCGCTGGTGGTGGTGATGGTGATCCCGTAGTCGCCGCCGTCGCCGCCCTCGTTGGCGGTCGGCAGGCTGGCGTCGCTGTTGGTGACGGTGAAGGTGACCGCCCCGGTCGCGCCCGGCGCCAGGGCCGCGTAGCTCTTGGTCGGCGCGTCGGCGGTGAAGCCGGCCGGCAGGCCGAGGGCGACGGTGCCGCTCTGGGCGGTTTCGCCGTGGTTGCGCAGGTCGACCCGGACCGTCCGGCTCTTGCCGGAGCCGATGGTCAGCACCGGCTTGATCAGGGTGTCCAGCTGCGGGTAGCCGCTGTCGCCGGCCCAGGTGCGGAACAGCCCCACCTCGGGCAGCGGCTCCAGGGTGCCGCGCACGTCGGCGACCACCCGGACCGCGCGGTCCGTACGGCCGGTGCCCTGCCCGGTGCTCAGGGACGCGCCGACGAGGTGCTGCTCGTTGGTGTCGGCGCCGGCGGGGACGGTCACGGTGAAGGTGACAGTCCGTTCCTTGCCGGCCGGTACGGCGCCGCGCACCGCGCCGGAACCGCTGGCGGTCCAGCCCTGCGGCAGCCGCAGCGAGACCCGGGGCGAGGTGAGGGCCCGGTTGCCGGGCGCCCGCACGTGCGCGGTGACCTCGACGCTCTGCCCGGGGGCGAGGTCGAACCGGTCGGCGGTCAGGTAGAGCTCGGTGCCCTTGGGCAGCCCGCCGGCGGCCGGGGGCAGGACCGAGCCGCGCAGGATCGCCTCGGGCGAGGTGTCCGCCGGGTCGTACGGGACACGGCTGTCGACCAGGGTGTAGAAGTCGCAGCGGATCTTGGCAGGATCGGTGGGGGCGGCGGCGGTGTTGGCCCAGCCCTGGGTCACGTAGTCCCGGCGGGCGTCGACCTCGACCTCGGCCCAGGTCTTGCCGCCGGCGCTGCGGGCGCCCTCCCAGACGCCGAACACCTGGTCGGTCGGGACGGCCGGCACGAAGCCGGTGGCGCACTGCGGCCCGGTCGTCGAGCTGCCGCTGCCGCCCGTACGCAGGAACTTTGCCGCCCGGAACGGCTTGAGCCCCTCCTTGGTGACCTGCTCCGGGAACGCCTTCGGGTCGGCGGCGGCGTGGAACGCCTCGGCGGCGAAGCGGGCGGCCTGCTGGTGGTTGCCGTGGTTGCCGGGCGTGGGCGACGGGTTCATCGTCATGACGATCTCGGGCCGGGTCTGCCGGATCACCCGGACGATCTGGGCGAGGGTGTCGTCGTGCCCCCAGATCTGCTCGGACAGGGGCGCGGACGCGGTGTACCAGAAGTCGACGCGGTCGAGGTTGTAGAGGTTCTCCACCCCGGCGCGGCCGATCGCGGTGCGTTCCTCGCGCTCGCGGATGATGCCCAGCGGCGGGCCCTCCTCCAGGCCGACGGCGTTGCCGCCGCCCTCACCGCGGGTGATGGTGACGACGCCGGCCTTGGCGCCGTGCTTCTCCCTCCACTGGCCGAGGGTGGCGAGGCTGCCGGCCTCGTCGTCGGGGTGCGCGCTGACGAAGAGGACGTCCAGGTCGACGGCGTCGGTCGGCCGGGCGTCGGGGGGTGCGGCGAGGGCCACGGCCGGTGTCCCGGACAGGGCCAGGGCGAGCGCCGTGGGTAGCAGGAACGCCTTGAGACGCATGCGGATCCTTTCGCGTGACGCGAGGTCCGGGCAGCGGCCGGCGACGTCGGACGCGGGGCGTCGACGTGGGGGTCGCGGTCGGACGGTGAGAGGGCGGGCAGGGGCGCCGGGGCACGAGGGAGCGCCGGCGTCACCTCAGGTACGCAGCGGCACGGGGGTCCGTACACACTGGAAGGCCTTCGCCCGGTGACGCTAGGGACCGGCGCGGCGGCCCGTCAATGCTTTGCAAGGTCTTTCTTTATTTGCGAAAGAAACTAACCCCCCGCCATCCGAGGTGTTGCGGGCGGTGAGTGCGCCCGTCCGGCGGCCTCCCCGAGGCCCAAGGAAGGGCGTTTCTGCTGCTCAAGAAGGAGGCCGCAAGGTAACGAGACGGTTTCGTTACTTGACTCGATAGTTCGTTCGCCGTAGGAAGGAAGTGTGACTGACGTGGTGACGCCACCAACGAGCCCGGTGAGCCGGGAGCGGTCGAAGGAGATCAAGCGGTTGTCCGTGATCTCCACCGCCCGCCAGGTGCGGGTGCTCTCCCGCGCCGAGCTGACCGAGCTCACCGGGCTGAGCCCCGCCACGCTCACCCCGCTCGTGCGCGAGCTGATCGCCGAGGGGTACCTCATCGAGCGCGGCCCGGGGACCTCCCGCACCGGCCGGCCACGGGCGATGCTGGAGTTCAACCCGCGGGCCGAGCTGGTCGCCGCCGTCTCCCTGGAGCCGTCCCGGATCAGCTGCGAGATCGCCGACAGCGACGGCGCCGTCATCGCCCACCGGGCGGTCCGGCTCGCCGGCGACATCGTCGACACCATCTGTCGCTCGGTGCCCGAACTCGCCGGCGACGGACTGCCGGCGCTGCGCGGGGTGGCCATCGCCGCGCCCGGCATCTCCACCGGCGGCGCCGTGCGCCTCGCCCCCTCGGTCGGCCTCGTCGAGGGCCGGCCGGTGGGGGAGTCGGTGCAGCGGCGGCTCGGGGTGCCGGTGGTGGTGGACAACGACGTGAACCTGATGGCGGCCGGCGAGCACGCCGTCGGCGCGGGCAGCGACGTCGCCGACCTGCTGCTGCTGCACGTGGCCGACGGCATCGGCGCCGGCCTGGTGCTTGACGGGCAGGTCCGCCGGGGCGCCGGCGGGGCCGCCGGCGAGGTCGGCTTCCTGCCACTGGACCCGACCGACCGGGGTCACGACGGGATCGGTCCGTTCGAGGCCCGCTGGTCGGAGAACGCCATCGCCGAGCGGATGGTGGCCCTGGCCCCCGGGCGGCGGCCGGACTCGCCGGTGGCCGACCTGGTGGCGCTGGCGGCCATCGACGACCGGGCCGCCGCCTACCTGGACGACGTGCTCGCGGCCTGGTCGCGGCTCATCGTCTCCTGCGTCTGCGTCGTCGACCCCGGGCGGGTGCTGCTCAGCGGGGCCGCCGCCCACCTCGACGACGCCGCCGTCGACCGGCTCCAAACGCTGGTCACCGCCGCCGCGCCGAGCAGCACCGAGGTGCGCCGGGCCGTGCTCGGCGACCGGGCGGTGCTGCACGGGGCGGTCAGCTACGCCCTCTCCGCGGCTGCCGCCGGCATGCCGACACTGCTGCCGACTCCTTGACCACACACCACGCACACCGCAGTTCCCCCCACACCCCTCGGAGGTACCCCATGAGACGTCGACTTCTCCTCGCCGGTGCGCTCGCCACCGTGCTCGCCGCCGGCACCGCCTGCGGCGGCGGCGGTGGTGACGACACGGCCGGCGGCGCGAGCGCCGAGAAGCTGACCATCTACACGGCCCGCGACAAGAAGGTCTCCACCTACGTGGTGGACCAGTTCACCGCCAAGTACCCCGAGTACAAGGGCAAGGTCGAGATCCTCAACCTGGGCGCCCAGGAGATCCTGGAGCGGGTCCGGGCGGAGAAGGCCAACCCGCAGGCCGACGTCTGGTGGGGCGGCACCCAGCAGGGGCTCTCCGCCGGCGCCGGCGAGGACCTGCTGACCTCCTGGCAGCCGGCGTTCGCCGCGAAGATGGACCCGAAGTACAAGGACGCCGAGGGCCGCTGGTTCGGGGAGATCCTGCTCCCCGAGGTCATCATGTACAACAACAAGGCGCTCACCCCGGAGCAGGCCCCGAAGGACTGGGACGACCTGCTGAAGCCGGAGTGGAAGGACAAGATCATCATCCGGGACGTAGCCGCGTCCGGCACGATGCGGTCGATCTACGCCGCCATGATCATGCGGCAGTCCCCGGACGGCAGCAACCCGCAGCCCGGCTACGACTGGCTCAAGAAGCTCGACGCCAACACCGGCGCGTACGCGGCCAACCCGACCGACCTCTACCTGAAGCTCTCCCGCCAGCAGGGCGTGCTCAGCGCCTGGAACCTCCAGGACGTCCTGCTCCAGGCCAACCAGTCGAACATGCCGTTCGGCTACGTGATGCCCGCCTCCGGCGCCCCGGTGCTGGTCGACGGCATCGCCGCGGTCAAGGGCGGCAACACCACCGGCGCCCAGAAGTTCATGGAGTTCCTCTTCGACGACAAGCTCCGCGCCGACCTGGCCAAGGACTACTACCAGATCCCGGCCGTGGACATCGCCGAGAAGCCGGAGTGGCTGGCCCAGCTCGGCCTCAAGCCGCTGGACGTCAACTGGGACGTGATCGGCAAGAACGAGACCGAGTGGATCAACCACTGGAACGGCCAGATCAAGAACAAGGGCTGACCGCCCGGGCGTCCCGGGGGCGGGCCCGTCCCGCCCCCGCGCCCCCCATCCTGACGACCGTCCAGGTCCGGTACCGCACGAAGGAGAGGACCTCATGATCGATGTCACGCTCGAGTCGGTGAGCAAGCGCTTCGCGCGCGGCGGCGACACCGCGGCCGTGGACGACGTCGACATCACCATCGCCGCCGGGGAGTTCTTCACGCTGCTCGGCCCGAGCGGCTGCGGCAAGACCACCACCCTGCGCATGGTGGCCGGGTTCTACTTCCCCACCTCCGGCCGGATCCGGTTCGGCACCGAGGACGTCACCCGCCGGCCGCCGAACAAGCGCGACACCGGCATGGTGTTCCAGAACTACGCCCTCTTCCCGCACATGAGCGTGGCGCAGAACGTCGCGTACGGCCTGAAGATCCGCAAGGTCGGGCGGGTCGAGGCGCGGCGGCGGGTCGAGGAGGCGCTCGGCCAGGTGCACCTCGCCGGCTACGGCGACCGGCGCATCGACGAACTCTCCGGCGGCCAGCAGCAGCGCGTCGCCCTGGCCCGGGCGCTGGTGATCCGGCCCCGCACCCTGCTGCTCGACGAGCCGCTGTCGAACCTCGACGCCAAGCTGCGCGAGGAGACCCGGGTCGAGATCCGCCGCATCCAGCGCGAGGCCGGCACCACCTCCATCTACGTCACCCACGACCAGGCCGAGGCGATGGCCATGTCGGACCGGATCGCGGTCATGCAGTCCGGCCGGGTACAGCAGATCGGCGCCCCGCAGGAGATCTACCACCGCCCGGCGACCAGCTTCGTGGCCCGCTTCATCGGCCGCAGCAACGTGCTCACCCTGCCGGTGGTCGCCGCCGACGCGCAGAGCGTCACCGTGGGGCTGCCTGCCGGCGGCGAGATCACCGCGCCCGCCCCGACCGACCACGGCCTGCGCCAGGGCGACACCGCGTCGGTGTCCGTCCGGCCCGAGCACATCGGGCTGACCTCGGCCACCGAGGCGGGCGCGCTGCCCGGCCGCGTCACGGAGGTGGAGTTCACCGGCATGGCGACCAACCTCGTGGTCGACGTGGCCGGCGAGCCCGTGCAGGTCGCCGCGATCGACGTGCCGGCCGGGATCGCCGCCGGCGACCAGGTCGGGCTGCGGCTGAACCGGGAGCGGATGTGGGTGGTGCGCCCGTGAGCACCCTCCCCGCCACCCCCAGCCCGGCGACCGTCGCGCCGATCACCGGCGAGCCGACGCCGCCGCGCGGCCCGCGCCGCCGGCTCGCCGAGCGGTTCGCCGGGGGCACCGGCTCGCGCTGGTTCCCGTACGTCCTGGTCTTCCCGCTCGCCCTGATCCTCTTCGGGTACGTGGTGCAGCCGATGTTCGCCACCTTCGCCGAGAGCGTCGGCGTGGACGGCGTGGAGAACTACGGCAGCTTCGTCACCGGCGGCGGGGTCGCCCGGTCCTCCCTGGTCACCTCGCTGATCATCTCCGCGGCCAGCGTGCTGCTCTGCGGCGTCGTCGGCGTGGCGATGGCCTTCCTGCTCAAGCGCTTCTCGTTCCCCGGCCGCAAGCTGATCGAGGCGATCATCCTGGTGCCGGCGGCGCTGCCGCCGCTGATCGGGGCGATCTCGTTCCAGCTGCTCTACAGCGAGACCGGGATCCTGCCGCGCGGCCTCCAGCAGCTCTTCGGCGCCGAGAACCCGGTGCTGCCGTTCAGCGGCATCGCGGGCGTGCTGGTCGTGCACACGTTCACCATGTACCCGTACTTCTACCTGTCCGCCTCGGCCGCGCTGTCGGGCATGGACCCGTCGGTGGAGGAGGCGGCGTACAACCTGGGCGCCGGCCGGGTCCGCGTGTGGCGCACGGTGCTGCTGCCGATGCTCACCCCGGCGCTGGTCTCCGCCTCGCTGCTGGTCTTCATGACCTCGCTGGCGTCGTACACCGCCCCGCTGCTGTTCGGGGTGGACCAGACGATGACCATGCAGATCTACATCAACCGCACCAACGGCGACCTGCCGATGGCCTCCACGTACGCCTCGGTGCTCGGCGTGGTCTCGGTGCTGTTCCTGCTCGGCATGCGCTGGTACGAGGGGCGGCGCAGCTACCGCTCCCAGTCCAAGGGCGTCGCCGCGCACCGCCGCGAGATCACCAACCCGCTGGGCAAGTGGCTCGCCCTGGCCGCCTCGGTCCTGGCCACCGCGGTCCTGCTCGCGCCGGTGGCGACCATCGCCCTGGTCGCGTTCTCCGAGGACGGCTCCTGGACCACCGAGGTCATCCCGGCGGCGTACACCACACAGAACTTCGTCACGATCTTCTCCGACCCGGCGGCGTTCCAGCCGATCCTCAACTCGTTGCAGATGAGCCTCATCGCCACCGTCGCCTGCGTCGTCGTCGGCGTGCTCATCGCGTACGCGGTGCGCCGGCTGGACTTCCGCGGCCGGGGACTGCTGGACGTGGCGGTCATGCTGGCCTGGGCGCTGCCCGGCACGGTGGTGGCGATCAACCTGATCTCGGCGTTCAGCACGGGCAACGCGTTCAGCTTCGGACAGGTGCTGATCGGCACCTTCTGGATCATGCCGCTGGCGTACTTCGTGCGGTTCCTGCCGCTGGTGTTCCGGTCCAGCTCGGCCGCCCTGGCGCAGCTCGACCCGTCGCTGGAGGAGGCCGCACGCAACCTGGGCGCGTCCTGGTGGCGGGCGTTCGGCACGGTCACCCTGCGGCTGATGCTGCCCGGCGTGGTGGCCGGCGCGCTGCTCGCCTTCGTGCACGGCGTCGGCGAGTTCGTCGCCTCGGTGCTCATCTACACCTCCGACACCGCGCCGATCTCCGTCGAGATCAACAACCGGATGTACTCGTTCGAGGTCGGCACCGCCGCCGCGTACGGCATGCTCCAGGTGGTCCTGATCTTCGTGGTGATGGTGGTCTCCGGTCGCCTGGAGGGCGGCCGGCGCTCCAGTCGGGAGGCGGCCAAGTGGACGGCGTGAGCGCGGCCTGGCCGACGGGCGGCGGGCTGGTCCCCGCCGCCCGGATCCCCGGCGGGGAACTCGCGGCGGTCGCCGAAGCGGCGGACTTCGCGGTGCTCCCGGTCGGCGCGGTCGAGTGGCACGGCCCGCACCTGCCGCTCGGCACCGACCTGATCCTCGCCGAGGGCTTCGCCGCCGAGAGCGCGATCTCCGGCGGCGACGGCGCGGCGGCGCCCGGCGACGGCGGCGCGACTCCGGCCGGCGATCGGGCCACGGCGGCGGGCCCGCGCGGGGTGCTCTTTCCCGCCGTGCCGTACGCCGCCTGCCCCGGCCAGACCCGGCCGTGGCCCGGCACGGTGTCGATCCGGCCCGAGATCGCGGTCGGCTACCTCGCCGACGTGATCGAGGGGATCGTGGCCGCCGGCTTCCCCCGCCTGCTGATTGTCAACGGACACGACGCGAACATGTCGACCGTCCGCGCCGCCATGGAGTGGGTCTCCGGGCGGCGCACGGCGAGCCTGCTGCTGGTCAACTGGTTCCAGCTGGTCACCCCGGCCGAGACCGCCGAGCTGTACGGGCCGCTGCCGGCGCGCGGGCACGGCGGGGCGTACGAGACCTCCGGGGTGCTCGGCTTCGACCCCGACGCGGTCCGCCTCGACGCGGTCGCCGACCTGCCGCCGAAGCCGAAGCTGCCGGTGACCCACCCGTACGTGCTGGTGGAGTCCCGGCCCGACCCGTGGCAGGGCTGGTCCGGGCACATCTCGCTGGCCGGCGAGGAGGCCGGTCGGCGGGTCCGGCAACTCGCCGGGACGCGGCTGCGCGAGGTCGTCGCCGCCTGGGTGGCCGCCCCGCCGCCCGCCCCGCCCACCGACGCGCCGCTGCCCACCGAAGTGGCACCGGCCGCGGACGCGCCACCGACCGCGCCGGCCGGCGGACCCGAGCTTGAGGAGGCGCCGTGACCGTCGACCGTGGACTGGACGTCGTCGACTTCCACCTGCACTTCCGCATCGGGGCCGACGAGACGATCCGGGCCTGCGAGCACGCCGCCGACATGCACCCCGGCGGCGAGCACGAGCGGGCGGTCCGCGCCGCCGCTTCCGCCCCGTACGCGCGGCAGTGGCGGCAGGCGTGGGGCTTTTCCGACCCGGAGCCGCCCGCCGAGCGCTGGCAGGACGAGGCGGACCGGTGGGCCGAGGAGCTGCGCGCGGTGAACGTGCGCCGGGCGGTCTTCGTCACCGGCGGCGGCAACGACACCGTCGCCGACGTGGTGGACCGCCACCCCGACCTGCTGCTCGGCTTCGCCCACCACGACCCGTACGGGGCGGACGCCGCCGCCGAGCTGGAACGCGCCGTCACCGAGCGCGGCCTGCGCGGGCTGAAGCTCTTCGCCCCGCTGCTGCGCGGCCCGCTCGACGACGAGTCCCTCGACCCGCTCTGGGGCGCCGCCCAGCGCCTCGGCGTGCCCGTGCTGATCCACATCGGACACTACGGCAGCGCCGGCGGCCTGTCCCACGGCCGGTACGGGGGCCCGGACGAGCTGGCCCGGATGGCCCGCCGCTTCCCCGAGCTGGCCGTGGTGGTGCCGCACTTCGGCGTCCAGCACGTGCAGGACCTGCTCTTCGCCGCGTGGGGCTGCCCGAACATCCACGTCGACACCTCGGGGTCGAACCAGTGGGTGCGCTGGATGCCGTACAAGCTGACGCTGGACGAGCTGTTCCGGCGTTGCTACGAGACCATCGGCCCGCACCGGATCGTGTTCGGCAGCGACTCGTCGTGGTTCCCGCGCGGGTACGTCACCCGCTACCTCGACGACCAGCTGCGGATCTGCCGCGAGCTGGGGCTGCCCGACGACCACCTACGCGCGATCTTCGCCGGGAACGCCGAGCGCCTGCTCGGCCTGGACGACTGACCGGCTGACGCCCGGGAGCGGCGCGCGACGCCGAGCCCGGCACGGAAGGAAGTAGAGACCGTCATGAGCACACCCGCGCTGACCACCTATCAGCGGCACCACCTCCGGCCGACCTACGACCACCACGTCGGGTACCTCTTCCCGGCGATGGTGCGGGCCAGCCAGGCCCACGTGGTGATGCTGGTCGAGCAGGGGCTGGTGCCCGCCGAGCGGGGCGCCCGGCTGCTGCGCGGGCTGGCCGAGCTGCGCGCCGACACCTCCGGCGCGCCGGAGTTCGACGGCACCTTCGAGGACACCTACTACCTGATGGAGAAGCGGCTGGCGCAGGCGTGCGGCATCCCCACCTCCGAGCTCGACGTGCAGATGGCCCGCAGCCGCAACGACCTCGACGCCGGGGTGTTCCGGATGCTGCTGCGCGAGCAGCTCCTCGGCGTGCTCGACCGGGTGCTCGCCGCCGGCGCGACCGCACTGGACTCCGCGCACCGGTACGCCGACGTGGTGATCACCGGCTACACCCACCGCCGGCCGGCGCAGCCCACCACCATCGGGCACGCCCTCGCCGGCTACGCCGAGGCCCTCGCCGGGGAGGCCGTCGCCTACGCCGAGCTGATCGACCAGCTCAACGTCTCGCCGCTGGGCTCCTGCGCGTTCGCGGGCACCGACCTGGACATCGCCCCCGCCCGGGTGGCCGAGCTGCTCGGCTTCGACGGCCTGGTCACCAACTCGTACGAGGCGGTGGCCGGCGCCGACCACCTCGTGCGGGTCGGCACCCTCAACGCCCAGGCCCTCGCGACCGGCGCCCGGCTGGCCCGCACCCTCATGGACTGGCTGAGCTGGCGCTGGGTGAGCACGCCCGGCGACTTCACCCAGGGCAGCAGCATCATGCCGCAGAAGCGCAACCCGGTGGTGCTGGAGCACCTCGTCTCGATGGCCGGCGCCACCGCCGCCGACGCCGCCAGCGTGCTCAACAACGTCGGCGCCGCCTGGTGGGAGGACTCCAACAACGCCACCACCGACGTGCAAGTGCGGCTCTGGGAGAGCAACGACCGCACCGACCGGTTCTTCGCCCTGCTCGGCGGCTTCCTCGCCGAGATCGAGCCGCTGGAGCCGCCGTCGGCCGAGGAGATCGTCGCCTCCGGCGCCACCACCACCGCCGCGGCCGACGCGCTGACCCGGCACGGGGTGCCGTTCCGGGCCGCCCACTCGGTCGTCGGCCGACTGGTCCGGGGCGGGGCCCCGGCCACCTGGACCGCGCAGACCGTCCGGGCGGCGGCGGAGGGGATCGCCGACGGGCTCGACGACGACGCTGTCGCCGACCTGATCGCCGCCGCCGTACGTCCGGAACTGGTGCTCGACCGCGCCCAGGTGGACGGCCCCGGCGCGGACGCGGTGCGGGCCCAGGTGGCGGTGCTGCGCGGCACGTTCGACGCCGTCGCCGGCCGGCTGGCCGCCGTCCGCGACCGCCTCGCCGCCGCCGACGAGGCGCTGGACGCGGTCGCCGCGCAGGGGGCGGCCGGATGAGCGCGCGGGACGCGGCGGCCGGGGGCGTGGAGGTGGTCCGGTGAGCGTGCGACTCGCCGGCCGGGCCGCCCAGTCCGCGTCGCCGGCCGGTGACGCGGGCGTGCTGCTCGGCATCGACTTCGGCGGCACCAAGATGGCGGTCGGGGTGGCCGACGGCGAGGGCCGGCTGCTGGCCCGCGAGCGGGTGCCGACGTACGCCGAGCGGGGTGCCCCGCAGGCCCTGGACCGCGCCCTGGCGCTGGCCGCGAAGCTGGTGGGGGAGGTCGGCGCGCCGGTCGCGGCGGCCGGGATCGCCTCGCCCGGCGTGGTCCGCTCCGACGGCATCGACCTGGCGCCGAACGTGCCCGGCTGGGACGGGCTGCGCCTGGCCGACGCGGTCCGGGACCGCCTGGCAGTGCCGGCGGTGGCGGTCGACAACGACCTGAACGCCGCCGCCCTGGCCGAGCTGCGGCTCGGCGCGCTCCGCGACGCCGACCCCGGCCTGGTGGTGGGCCTGGGCACCGGCGTGGCGGCGGCGGTCACGGTCCGCGGGTCGGTGCTGGCCGGCCACCACGGGGCGGCCGGCGAGATCGGGTACGCCGTGGCCGGTGGCCCGTGGCCGGGCACGATGCTGGAGCTGGGCTTCTCCGGCCGGGCGCTGGACCGGCTCGCCGAGTCGCTCGGCGTGCCGGGCGGAGCGCGGGGGCTGGCCGCCGCCGCCGAGCGGCCCGGCCCGTCCCGGGACGCGCTGACCGCCCGCGCCGACGAGCTGGCCCGGCACCTGGTCACCTGCTGCCTGCTGCTCGACCCGCAGCGGGTGGTGCTGGTCGGCGGGGTGGCCGGCAACGCGTTGATCCGCGGCCTGCTGGGGGAGCGGATGGCGGCGGTCCTTCCGTACCCGCCGGAGGTGGTGCTGTCGCGGTTCGCCGACGACGCCGCGTTGCTCGGCGCGGTCATCCTCGCCCGCGAGGCGGTGCCGACCCCCCGCTGACCGGCCCGGCCGGTGCCGCCGTCGGGCCCGGCGGCCCTTGCAAGGACTTGCAGAGCGCGGAGCCGACGATCCACCATGGATCGTCGGCTCCGTGGCTTTTGGGGGCTATGGACGAGACCTGTCGGGGCCCGTCGGCAATGTTGCCATGAAATTTCGAGAAGTTTGCTGCAAGGTATTGCAGGGCCTGCTGTCGATCGAGCATTGTCTTTGCTACCCGGACGGCCGTCCTCTCGTCAGTGCCTCTTCGTCCCCGGAAGTAGGTCCTTCTGTCATGGCACGATCGACACCGCCCCTACGCGCCCGCATCTCCCGCCTGCTCCTCGCCGCCGTCGTCGTCGCGTCCGGCGCCACCCCGCTCGTGGCGACCGCCGCCGCGCCCGCCCGCGCCGCCGTCGCCCTCAACGACAGCGAGGTGACGGCCAACCTGTGGGAGTGGAACTGGAACTCGGTCGCCGCGGCCTGCACCGACCACCTCGGCCCCGCGGGCTACGGCGCCGTTCAGGTCGCGCCGCCCCAGGAGTCGGTGAGCCTGCCCAACAGCGCCGACGGGGCGCACCCCTGGTACGAGGTGTACCAGCCCGTGTCCTACAAGCTGGACAGCCGGTTCGGCAACCGCCAGCAGTTCGCCGCCATGGTCACGGCGTGCCACGCCGCCGGCGTGCGCGTCTACGTCGACGCGGTCGTCAACCACATGGCCGGCGTCAACAACGCGGCCGGCACCGTCGGCTACGCCGGCACCACCTTCACCGGCTACGACTACCCGGCGGTGCCGTACGGCCACGGCGACTTCCACCACCCCGGCGACAACTGCCCGACCTCCGGCGGCATCACCGACTGGAACAACGAGTCCCAGGTGACCAGCTGCGAGCTGCTCTCGCTGTCCGACCTGTACACCGAGAAGGAGCAGGTCCGCAACAAGATCGCCGCGTACCTCAACGACCTCATCGGACTGGGCGTGGACGGGTTCCGCGTCGACGCGGTCAAGCACGTCAAGAAGGCCGACTTCGCGGCCATCCTCGGCAAGCTGAACAACACCGTCGCGGAGAACAAGCGCCCGTACGTCGCCCAGGAGATCTTCGACGGCGCCTCCAACGACGCGCTCAAGGCGCGGGCGTTCATCGGCAACGGCGACGTGCTCGACTTCGGGTACGCCAAGGGCCTGCGCTCCAGCTTCCAGGGCTCCATCGCGAACCTCGCCAACGTTCCCAACTGGAACCTCGACGCGCCCAGCGCCAACGTCTTCGCCATGGTCACCAACCACGACCTCGAACGCGACGGGGTGGTGCTGTCCTACAAGAACGGCAGCGACTACACCCTGGCCAACTACTTCGCGTTGGCGTACCCGCACGGCAAGCCCTCGGTCTACGACAGCTTCACCTGGTCGAACCGCAACCAGTCGCCGCCGGCCACCGGCAGCGGCCACGTGACCGACACCGTCTGCGGCGGCGCCTGGACCTGCCTGACCCGGTCCACCGGGATCAAGGGCATGGTCGGCTGGGCCAACACCGCCCGCAACGTCAAGACCATCTCGGACTTCACGGTCGTCAACAGCAACGTCATCGGCTTCCACCGGGGCGACCGCGGGTGGATCGGCATCAACGACTCCGCCGCCGCCAGCACCGCCCAGTTCGTCACCGGCCTCGCCGACGGCGCGTACTGCGACGTCATCTCCGGCGCCGCCACCGCCGCCGGGTGCACCGGCGCCACGGTCACCGTGACCGGCGGCCGGGCCACCGTCACCATCCCCGCCAACGGCGCCATCGCCATCCACGCCAACGCCCGGGGCGGCCCCGCCGCGAAGGTGGCCACCACGTTCACCGCCACCGCCGCGCTGCCCGCCGACCGCACGCTGCACCTCGTGGGCGACACCCCCGCGCTCGGCAACGGCAACCCGGCCAGCTCCGTGCCGCTCACCCGCACCGCCACCGGCTCCTGGACCACTACCGTCGACCTGCCGGCGGCCACCGCCGTCTCCTACCGGTACCTGGTCAAGAGCGGAACCACGGTGGTCGAGCAGGAGGCCGCCAGCCGTACCTTCACCACCCCCGCCGGCGGTACGACGACCCGGACCGACGCCTACGTGCCGGGGCCCGTGGGGGACACCGTCGCCACGACCTTCACCGTCACCGCCACCGTGGCCGCCGGCCAGGAGGTCTACGTCGTCGGCGGCGTCCCGGCGCTGGGCAACTGGGCGCCGGCGAACGCGGTGCGGCTGCCCGCCGCCGGCGGGGTGTTCCGCGGCGTGGTCGACCTGCCCCGGTCCGCCACCGTCGAGTACAAGTTCGTCAAGAAGACCGCGGCCGGGGTCGTCACCTGGGAGTCCGGCGCGAACCGGAGCCTCACCACCCCGGCGGGCGGCACCCACACCGTCACCGAGACCTTCCGCGGCGACAC
Source organism: Micromonospora sp. AMSO12t (assembly GCF_008806585.1). NCBI lineage: Bacteria > Bacillati > Actinomycetota > Actinomycetes > Micromonosporales > Micromonosporaceae > Micromonospora > Micromonospora sp. AMSO12t. The sequence continues at coordinate 3,554 of NZ_WAAS01000089.1, read as the reverse complement.
CGCCGGACCGGTCGCCACCGCCTTCCACGCCACCGCCACCACCTCCTTCGGCCAGAACGTGTACGTCGTCGGCAACCTGCCCGCCCTCGGCGGCTGGAACCCCGCGAACGCCGTCGCGCTCTCCCCGGCCGACTACCCGATCTGGCGGGCCACCGTCAGCCTGCCGCCGAACACCGCCGTCGAGTACAAGTACCTGAAGAAGAACGCCGACGGCTCCGTCACCTGGGAGTCCGGCGGCAACCGGAGCTTCACCACCCCGGCGGGCGGCACCCACACCCGCACCGACACCTGGCGCTGACGCCACCGGTGGCCGGCCCCGACGGGGCCGGCCACCCGGCCGACCGGCCCGCGCGTCGCCGCTCGCGGGTCGGGCGTCGCCCCCGCGGTGGCTACCATGGCTGCCCATGGACGAGACCTGGCACGCGCTGTGCGCCACCCCGATCGACGAGGTGCGCCGGCGCGCGGCGATCGTCAGCAAGCTCACCTTCCACGCGCCGACCACTGTCGACGGGGCGGAACGGTTCGCCTGGGACGACGGCGGTGGGCAGTCGACCGTGTGGCACTTCGTCCCGGACGGGCGCGCGCTGCTGCTGACTTTCGGCCCCGAGGCGGATCTCAGCGTGGGCTGGGACGAGTACGCCGCGCAGGAGGCGCTCTACGGCGACGTCCCCGAGGACCTGGTCCGCCTGGTGCGCGACCGTCCGGCGAACAAGCGGTTCGGCGCCGTCGTCGACGTGCCGACCGGCCGCACGATCCACTGGGCCTGCGGCGTGTTCTGGTTCGACGGCGAGCAGTGGCGGGTCGCCGAAGGCCTGCTGGACCACTGCGACGAGACCGGCATCGACCCGATGATCGGATCCGAGTTCGCCTACTGCCTGGGCGTCTACCGCTTCGGCCGGGACTTCCTCACCCCGGAGGCCGTCGTCGCGGACACGGAGCACGGCTGGTACGTCGACGCCGACGAGGGCGACGAGCTGCCCGCCGTCCGCGAGATCTTCGCTCGGCACGCCGCAGGGCGCGCGGTCACCCGTCCAGACCCGGTCCGTGACCTATCGTGAGTGCCGAGTGCCGGATCCAACACCAACTCACCGGGGGTGGGACGTGGGCCTGATCCACATCGAACTGTTCGCGACCCTCGACCTCGTCGGGCAGGCGCCCGGTGGCCCCGACGAGGACCCGGTGGGGTTCCCGTTCGGCGGCTGGCAGGCGCCCCTGCTGGACGCGGTCTCCGGGGCGCAGGTCGGTGCCGCCTACGAGGGCACCGACGCCCTCCTGCTCGGCCGGCGGACGTACGACATCTTCGCCGCCTACTGGCCGCACCAGGAGGGCGGCGAGGACGACGAGATCGCCACGCTCTTCAACCGGGTCCCGAAGTACGTGGCCTCCCGCGGCAGGCCCGACCTCTCGTGGGCCGGGTCCACGCAGCTCGGCCCGGATCTGGCCGCCGCGGTACGCGAGATCCGCGACCGGCACGAACACGTGAAGGTCGTCGGGAGCCTGGACCTGGTGCAGACCCTCCTGCGCGAGAAGCTCTTCGACCGTCTCGACCTCTGGGTGCACCCGATCGTGCTCGGCGTCGGGAAGAAGGTGTTCGACGGTGGCGCGGTGCCCACGAACGTCACCCTGCTCGAACCGCCGGTGGCCGGCCCGAAGGGCACCGTCTACCTGCGCTACGGGCTCGCGGACGGCACGCCCGCGACGGGGGACATGAGCGCGCCCGATCGCGGTGCCGGACGCGACGACTGAAGCCGCCCGACAGGTGGCCCGGACGGGCCGCCGGATTGTCGGGCCCTCGTCTCATACTGGCCACCAGGCTGCCCCCGGTCGCACGAGACGACCCGACACCTAGGCGGAGAGATGGCCAAGCTGATCAACACCGACATCGTGTCCCTCGACGGCTACGTCAACGACGAGAACGGCAAGTTCGGCTGGAGCGAGCCGGTCGAGGAGGTGCACCGCTTCCTCAACGACCTGGACCGGGGCATCGGCACCCACCTGTACGGCCGCCGGCTCTACGACGTGATGTCCTATTGGGAGACCGCGCACGAGCAGCCCGGCCACCCCGACTACATCCTCGACTACAGCGAGATCTGGCGCTCCGCCGACAAGATCGTGTATTCGTCCACGCTGGAGGAGCCGCGCAGCGCCCGCACCCGCATCGAGCGCACGTTCGACCCGGAGGCGGTCCGCGCGCTCAAGGAGTCCGCCACGCGCGACCTGGCGATCGGCGGAGCCAACCTGGCCGCCCAGGCCCACCGGGCCGGCCTGGTCGACGAGATCTGCCTCATCATCTGCCCGGTGCTCGTCGGCGGTGGCACGCGCGCCCTCCCCGACCGCGTCCGCCGCAACCTGACCCTGCTCGACCAGCACACCTTCTCGCAGGGCACGATCTTCGCGCGTTACCGCGTGGACGGCTGACCGGCGTCACCGCCAGGACTGCCTGCTCCGGCCGTCGCACCGACCGACCTGGGACGCGCGACGCGGGTGCCCCAGGGCCTGCGGCGTCAGCACGACCACTACGACACACTGCCTAGGCTGCCGACGCCGCCCGCGGGTCGTTCGGCCGGATGCGCTGCGTCAACCCGGGCACCGAGAGGTCGGAGCGGCCCTGGCCGCCAGCCGGCCGTGTCGCGTGCGGCGACGGCTGCCCGGAGTCGGTGCGGGCCATGCGCAGGGCGCGCTGGGCGTTGTTCCAGGCCGGGCAGGGCCAGGCCTGGCCCGCGCAGAGCAGGTTGCGGCAACCACCGTCCCCGTCCGGCTCGTGGGCGTCGGCCACGTCGAGGGCGAGCTTCCACAGCAGCGGGTCGGTCACCTCGGCGGGACGGTCTGCCTGACGGTCGGACCGGGCGGTGGTGTCGGACACGAGTTGATCCCCCTTGAGCGCAGGTGCGATCTTCACCTTCTCCAGTTTGCCTGCCGGCGAAACCTCGGCACCCCTTCCAGGCTGCGCAACAGGGTGCCGGACGGGGCGCAGGCCGGGGCCGGGTGAGCCAGATCACGGAGCAGCCGTGCCGAGACGGGCCGGCGGCTAAGGCAGGTCCAACAGTTGCGGTGGCACCTGGCAGACCAGGCCGGTCGAGTTCATGCGGTCGGTGATCGCGACCCCGTCGACGACCGGAACGACGAAGCGGGGCTCGCGACCGGCGGACAGCGCTGCGGCATGGCGCTCCCGGCTGTCGACCAGGGTCTCCCAGTCCGACAGCCAGTCGGCGGTCGGATGGTCGTCGCGCAGCCTGGCTTTTCCCAGGCGTCGTACCTCTGCCACCATGGCGACCACCGCGTCGTTCTGCTGCCGGATCGCGCGTACCTCGGCCTCCGTCGCGGCTTGTGGTGGTGCGGCCCGTACCGCCACGGCGGCCCGCATGGTGGTGCAGGCGCGCTCCGCGACCTCGGCCACCTCGGGGCTGTCGATCAGCCCTGGACGGTCGTGGCCGCCGTACGTGTAGACGAACAGGCCCAGCAGGCACAGGCACGAGGCCACCACGGCGACAGCTGCGGCGATCATGGGGCCGGGTGACGCCCCGGGCTGACGTTCCGGACGGACGTGGGGATCG
>NZ_WAAS01000088.1:0-24061 GCF_008806585.1 Micromonospora sp. AMSO12t | reverse complement strand
GGCGGGTCACCGGAGTGCCGAACAGTGTCGATCATGAATGGGTCCGGGGGATGCGGTGCCCACCGACATTTGGTGACAGGCGTCGAAACGGACGAATGCCCCGGGCGCCAGGGGCACCCGGGGCATTCGGTGTCACGTCAGCGGACGAAGGCCGGCGGGCTGGCCGGGCTCTCGTTCGCCAGTCGGTCGAGCGCGGTCACGTAGTAGGTGTACCGCTTGCCGGCCTCGGCGGTGGTGTCCACCCAGGACTGCGTACGGCTGTCCGCGTCGGCGCGGACCGTGTCGACGAGGTGCGCCGCGTCGGCGAAGTCGCACCGGCCGGCCAGGCCGGTCCCGTCGAAGCGGTAGACCGCGTACGACGTGGCGGTGCCGAGCGGGCCCACGCCGTTCGCCGGCTGGAGCCAGTTCAGGCGGACCCCGTCGGACTGCCGCGCGGCCTTGGTGACCACCGGCATGAGCAGCGGCTTCTTCGGCAGGTGCGTCATGGTCGGGATCAGCGCCGGGCGGGAGTAGTGCTCGGCGGCGTAGATGTCGGTCGCGCCGAGCCGGTTGGCCCGCACCTGCACGGCCGAGAAGTGGACGTTGCCCAGGACCTCCGGGTACTGCCGGTTCAGCGTCAGGTGGTTGGACAGCTCCTGCGGGTTCATCCAGAAGGAGCCGTAGGCCGGGTCACCGCTCTTGTAGTCGGCCTGCCCGATGTAGAGCTGCACCCGGGTGCCCTTGACCACGTCCGCCCACCACGGCACCAGCCGGGTGTAGTCGGCGGCCGGGTACTGGCCCATGTACCAGTAGAGCTGCGGCACGATGTAGTCGATCCACTCCTCCTTGACCCACTTGCGGGTGTCGGCGGAGATGATGTCGTACGACTGGCTGCCGGTGGTGTCCGAGCCCAGCGGGTCGGCCGACTGGTTGCGCCAGATGCCGAACGGGCTGACGCCGAACTTCACCCACGGCTTCTCGGCCTTGATCTTGGCGTTCATCTCCTGGACCAGCAGGTTGATGTTGTCCCGCCGCCAGTCGGCCTTGTCCGTGAAGCCCCGGTTGTGCGCCGCGAAGGTGGCGTCGTCGGGCACCTGGTGGGTGCCGCTCGGGTAGGGGTAGAAGTAGTCGTCGAAGTGCACGCCGTCGACGTCGTACCGCTTGACCGCGTCCATCATCGCGGTCTGCACGAACTCGCGGACCTCGGGGATGCCGGGGTTGTAGTAGAGCCGGCTGCCGGCGACCCCGGCCGGCGGGTAGGCGAAGGTCCACTCGGGGTGCTCGCGGGCCGGGTGGTTGGGCGCGAGCTGGTTGATGTCGGCGCCGGCGCCGCCCGGGGCGGGCATGGAGACGCGGTACGGGTTGAACCAGGCGTGGAACTCCAGGTTGCGCTTGTGCGCCTCCTCGACCACGAACTTCAGCGGGTCCCAGCCCGGGTTCTCGCCGCGGACCCCGGTCAGGTACTCCGACCAGGGCTCGTGGGGCGAGGGCCAGAACGCGTCGGCGGTCGGCCGGATCTGGACGACCACGGCGTTGTGGTTGAGCCGCTCGGCGAGGTCGAGCAGCTGGCGGTACTCGGCCTGCTGCGTGGCGACGCGGTCCGGCGACGTCTGGGACGCCTTGCTCGGCCAGTCGATGTTGACGACCGAGGAGATCCACATGGCCCGGAACTGCCGCTTCGGCGTGGCCGGGTCGGTGACGCAGGTGGTGGTGGAGGCGGCGGTGGTCGCCGCGTCGGGTGCCGCGCTCGCCGGGGTTGCGGCGACGAGCGCGCCGAGCAGTGCGGCGGCCAGCCCGGCGGCTCCGAGCCGAGTTGCCTTCATGCGGTGTGTCCCTTCGTTGGGGCTCCCGTGTCAGGGGTTCATCGCGGCGCAGACGGCAAGATTCGCCGTTGACATTCTGCCGCTGGTAGGAAATTTTCACACCTCACGGGCTCTGCGCAAGAGTCTGGGCGCGATCGATCCGTCCGTCCACGCCGGCTCCCCCTAGTGGCCGGGCTCACGGGACGCGCCGTGGCGGAGCGCACACGGCGGGTGCTGGCCCGAATGGCCCGAGACGTGGGGATTGAGGGGGGTCCGCCCTGGGTAGCAACGCCGGTCACCGGCCGCCACCAGGGTGGTCCGGACGGTGGGAGGTGACCACGGTGTCCGTGCTGCGTACCAAACCGATCGGGGACGTGATCGCGCAGAGCGAGGCCGACGGCGAGAACGGCGGGCCCGGCCTGAAGCGCCGGCTCGGCGCCCGTGACCTCACCGGGTTCGGCATCGGCATCGTGATCGGCACCGGCATCTTCACGCTCACCGGCATCGAGGCCCGCGACAGCGCGGGCCCGGGCGTGGTGATCTCGTTCGGCATCGCCGGCCTGGTCGCCCTGCTCGCCGCCCTCTGCTACGCCGAACTGGCCTCCAGCGTGCCGACCGCCGGCAGCGCCTACACCTACGCGTACGCGACCATGGGCGAGATCGTCGCCTGGATCATCGGCTGGGACCTGCTGCTGGAGTTCGCCCTCGGCGCGGCGGTGGTGGCGCGCGGCTGGTCCGGCTACCTGGCCGAACTCGTCGGCCTGCCCACCGCCTGGTTCGGCGAGGAGGGCAGCGTCGTCAACGTCGGCGCGATCGGCATCGTGCTGCTGCTCGGCGTCGTGGCGATCGTCGGCATCCGCGAGTCGGCCCGGGTGACCAACCTGCTGGTGCTGGTCAAGGTCGCCATCTGCGTCTTCATCGTGGTCGCCGGCCTGTTCTTCGTGAAGGCCGCCAACCTCACCCCGTTCATCCCGCCGGCGCAGCCCGCCGACGGCAGCGAGGACGGCATCAAGCAGCCCGTCACCCAGGCGCTCTTCGGCCTGGAGCCCTCGGTGTTCGGCTTCGTGGGCGTGCTCAGCGCCGCCGCGGTGGTCTTCTTCGCGTACACCGGCTTCGAGGCGGTCGCCAACCTCGGCGAGGAGACGAAGCGGCCCCGCCGGGACCTCACCCTCGGCCTGCTCGGCACGCTGCTGATCTCCACGGTGCTGTACATCGGCGTCTCGCTGGTCGTGGTGGGCATGGTGCCGTACGACCAGATCGACCGGGGCGCCCCGATCGCGGCGGCCTTCAACGCGGTCGGCGCCGAGTGGGCCGGCATCCTCGTCTCCATCGCCGCCGTCGCCGGCCTGACCAGCGTGATCCTGGTCGACCTCGTGGCCATGGGCCGGATCGGCTTCGCCATCAGCCGCGACGGGCTGATCCCGCCGTCGATCGCGAAGGTGCACCCGCGCTGGGGCACCCCGTACCGGATCTCGGCCGTCATGACGGTGGCGGTCGCGCTGCTCGCCGGCTTCCTGCCGCTGTCGGCCCTGGCCGACCTGGTCAGCATCGGCGCGCTCGCGGCGTTCGTGATCGTCTCGATCGCGGTGCCGGTCCTGCGCCGCAAGCGCCCGGACCTGGACCGGCCGTTCCGGGTGCCGTTCTCCCCGGTGCTGCCGATCTTCTCGGCGCTGGCCTGCTTCTACCTGATGCTGAACCTGTCGGTGGAGACCTGGCTGCGGTTCGCCGCGTGGATGCTGCTCGGCGTGCTGATCTACTTCGGCTACGGCTACCGACGCAACCGTCTCGCCCGGCGTTCCTCGTCCCCGGACTCCCGGGAACCGGCTTCCGTCTGATCCGGCTGGTCGCGGTATGGGGTTTCCGGGGAGCCCGGCCCGCTCCGGGCGGTCAGGCTTGATCCCTGCGCGGGCCGGGCTCCCCGGAAACCCTGTGGTGGTCGCCCTCCGCCAGCGACCTGGCGCTCAGGGTTTCTGCTGCGGCCCCGCCGTCGGGCCCTTGACGACGGGCTTGCCGTCGTTCCAGACGACCTCGTCGAGCCAGACCTGGCGGCCCGGGTCGACGGTGCCCTCCTGGCCCGGTGGCCAGGCGTGGTAGAGCAGCCAGGTGCGCCCGTCCTCGACCACCATCGAGGCGTGCCCCGGCCCGGAGGCGACCTCGTTGGTCTTCAGGATCGGGTTCTCCGGGGCCTTCACGCAGGGCCCGGCGGGCGACTCGCAGATCGCGTAGCCCTCCGCGTACTCGGCCCGGTCGTAGGCGTTCGCGGCGAAGAACAGGAATAGCTTCCCGTCCTGCCGGTGCAGGAACGGGCCCTCGATCAGGGCGCCCTCCCACGGCTCGGTCTGCTTCAGCAGCTTCGTCGGCTCGCCCACCAGCCGCAGCCCGTCGTCGGAGAGGGGCTGCGACCAGATCCAGGTGTCCACCCCGATGGCGTTGCCGTCGTTCTTCCACAGCAGCCAGAGGCTGCCGTCGGCGTCCCGGAACGGGCTGGCGTCGATCGCCCCGCCCAGCTCCGCCTGGCAGATCAGCGGACCGGTCGAGTCGTCCCGGTACGGCCCCTGCGGCGCGCTCGCCACGGCCCGCCCGACGCACTGCCGCCCCGACTCGCGCCCGGCGACGGTGTAGTAGAGCGCGAACCGGTCCGGGGCCAGCTCGATCGCCTCGGGTGCCCAGGTCTTCCCGGCGTCCGCCCACGCCGGCAGTTCCGGCAGCGCGTCCCCGGCCGGGGTCCAGTCGACCAGGTCCGGGGAGGTGAGCACCGGGACGTTGCGGCCACCGGCGTTCGTGTGGAACAGGTACCAGGTGTCGCCCACCCGGATCGCCTGCGGGTCGGGCGCGTCGGTGCGTACGACCGGGTTGGTGAACATGCGCGCGTCGTCTCCCGTGCTCGAAGGTCCTTCTCCACCACCGCACCCGGCGACGAGCAGCGCGGCGGCGAGCACCGCCGCCGCGCCGCGCCGCCGGGTCGTCCCGACCGTCATCCCTTCAGCCCGCTGCGGGAGACGCCCTGGATGATGTGCCGCTGGGCGAGCACGAAGAGGATCAGCACCGGCACGCTGGCCAGCACCGCCCCCGCCATGATCACCGGATAGTCGGTGACGTAGGAGCCCTGGAGCAGGCCCAGGCCCGGCGGCAGGGTGAGCGTCTCCGGGCTGAACAGCACGAAGATCGGCCAGAGGAAGTCGTTCCAGTTGGTGAGGAACGACAGCACCACCAGCGTGGCCAGCGCCGGCCTGGACAGCGGCAGCACCACCTTCCAGAAGATCTGCCACTGGTTGGCCCCGTCCAGCACCGCGGCCTCCTCCAGCTCCCGGGGCAGGGAGAGGAAGAACTGCCGCAGGAAGAACACCCCGAACGCGCTCGCCGCCCCGGGGACGATCACCACGCTCAGGGTGTCGATCCAGTTCAGCTCGTCGACGATCAGGAAGTTCGGGATGATCAACGAGGTCGGCGGGATGAACAGCGTCCCGACGATCAGCGCGAAGAGCACCCTCTGGCCGCGGAACCGCATCCTGGCCAGGGCGTACGCGGCCATCGAGGCCGTCGCCACCACCAGCAGCGCGTGCGCGGTGGCGGCCAGCATGCTGTTGGCGAACCAGCGCAGCACGGGGTTGGCCGAGTTGTTCAGGATCTGCTCGTAGCCGTACCCGGAGATCGGGTCCGGCAGCCAGGTCGGCGGGATCTGCTGGGCCCCGGTGTAGGTCTTCAGCGAGGTGATGACCATCCACAGCAGCGGCAGCAGGAAGACCAGGGCGAGCGCGACCAGGGTGGCGTAGAGCGCGGTCCGGCGCAGCGCGCCCCCCGGGGCGCGGCCGGTCGCCGGGGCGTCGGCGGGGGCCGGCGCGGGGGCGCGTGTGGGCGTCGTCATGGCGGTCCCCTCAGTCTTCCCGGTAGCGGAAGAGGCGGAAGTTGGCGATGCTCACGACCGCCAGCATCAGCGCGAACACGATGCTCATCGCGGCGGCACGGCCGGCGTCGTTGTCCCGCAGCCCCTCCTCGACGATGAACCAGACCACCGTGCGGGTCTCCGTGCCCGGCGCGCCCTGGGTGATCAGGAACGACTGGCCGAACACGTTCGCCGAGGCGAGCACGGTCGTGGTGATCACGAAGAGCAGCACCGGACGCAGCCCGGGGAGCGTGACGTGCCGGAACCGTTCCCAGGCGCTCGCGCCGTCCACCTTCGCCGCCTCGTACAGCTCCTGCGGGATGTCCTGGAGCCCGGCCAGGTAGATCACCGCGTTGAAGCCGGAGGTCCACCAGACGGTCACCCCGACCAGCGAGACCCAGGCCCACGGCACGGCCGTCACCCACGGGGTGTCGGCCGGCAGCCCGACCATCCCGGCGATCCGGTTGACCAGGCCCAGGTTGGCGTCGAGCAGGAACCGCCAGAGCAGGCCGATCACCGCTACGCCCAGCACGTACGGCGCGAAGTAGATCGCCCGGAAGAAGGTCCGGCCGGGGAACGAGCGGTTCAGCAGCAGCGCCAGCCCGAGCGGGACGACCACCAGCAGCGGCACCGCGAAGACCGTGAAGATCGCCGTCGCCCGGACGCTCTGCCACCAGTCGCCGTAGACGGCCGAGTCGCTGGAGAACAGCTCCTTGTAGTTGTCCAGCCCGACGAAGGGCCGGTTGGGCAGCTGGAAGTCCCACTGGTGCACGGAGAGCCAGAGACCGAGCAGGATCGGCAGCAGCCCGAAGACCCCGAACAGGAGCAGGTACGGGGCGAGGAAGAGGTACGGCGTCGCCCGCCCGGCCCGGCCCGCCCGGGCGCCGCCACGGGGGGCGTCGGCCGCCGGGGGCGGCGCGTCAGCACGCGCCGCCCCCGCCTCGATCACGTCCGCCACGGGGACTCAGCTCCCGTACTTCTTGCGGTTGTCCTCCAGCTGCTTGTTCGCCTTGGTCACCCCGTCGTCCAGCGCCTGCTTCGGCGACTTCTTGCCCAGCGCCGCCTCGTTGAACGAGTTGTAGAAGGTCGTCATGACCTCACCGAGGCCCGGGGCCGCCGGCGGGAAGGCCGCGTACTCCAGCTCGGGGGCGAGCGCGTTGACCTCGGCCAGCGCCTTGAAGTCGGCGCTGTCCCGCACGGCCTTGCGGGCCGGGACCTGGCCGCCCTTGGCCCAGTCCAGGGAGTGCTGGCTGAGCCAGTTGATGAAGACCTTCGCCGCGGAGACCTTGTTGGCGTCGTTGGCCCGCTGCTTGACGATCGTGAAGTTGTGCGAGTTGGCCCAGGCGGCCGGCTGCGTGCCGATCTGCGGCAGGGGCGCGACGCCCCACTGGATGTCGGGGCTCTTCTTGAGGTCGTTGATCTGCCAGATGCCGTTCCAGTTGAACGCGTTCTTGCCGCTCTTGAAGGCCAGGTAGTCGGCGTCCTGGCCGACGTTGGCCGGGGAGTGGCCCTGCTTGATCAGGTCGGTCAGCCAGGTGCACGCCTCGACGGCCTGGTCGGAGTTGAAGGTGGCCTTGGTGGCCTCGGCGTCGAAGACGCTGCCGCCCCACTGGTGCAGCAGTGAGTAGAAGGTCATGCCGCCGGTGAACTGGAACGGGCTGACCCAGAAGCCCTGCACCCCGGACTTCTTCAGCTCGGTCAGCGCGGCGGTGTACTCGTCCTTCGTCGTCGGCGGCTTGTTCGGGTCCAGGCCGGCCTTCTGCATGACCCCCTTGTTGTAGTAGAAGCCGAGGGGGTGCATGTCCAGCGGGATGCCGTACCGCTTGGAGTTGTAGAGCCCGCCCTTCCAGACGGTGGGGGCGAAGTCGCCCTCCGACAGCTCCAGGGTCTTGGCGACGTCGTCCAGCTCGGTGATCACCCCGCGCGCGGCGAAGGTGGCGAGCTGGTCCATGTGCATGACCGCGATGTCCGGGCCGGCGCCGCTGGAGGCCGCGCCGGGGAGCTTGTTGTAGTAGTCCTCCCACTGGTACGTGGCGATGGAGACGGCGATGTTCTGGTGCTCGGTGTTGAACTGGTTCACCAGCGCCTTGAAGATGTCGCCGTCGCCGCCGGTGAAGCCGTTCCACAGCTTCAGGTCCACCTTCGGGCCGGTGTAGTCCTTGCCGCCGTTGCCGGCCGCCGGGCCCGAACTGTCGTCGCCGCCGCCGCACCCGGCCAGGGTCAACGAGGCCGCGGCGCCGAGCCCGAGGCCGAGGCCGAGCAGGCGCCGCCGGCTCATTTCGTTCTGCATCATGAGGTTTCGCTCCTTGGGGGACGGGATGAAGTGTGCCTGCTCAGGACCGGTGCGGTGTCAGCCGCCGGTGGGGGAGAAGCGCAGCATGTTCCAGGAGACGGCCGGAAGGCGCACGGAGCACCGGCCGCCGTCGGTGGTGGGGTCGGGCAGCTGCCGGGGCGTCACCCGGTCGGGCTCGGCCTCGGTGTTCGTCGCCGTCGGGTCGTCCCCGGCGGCGAGGCTCAAGTGGGATCTACCGGACAGCCCCGGCAGCCCGCGCAGGTCGATGTCCAGGGGGAGGTCGTCCGAGCCCCGGTTGACCGCGAACACGGTCAGCTCGCCGGTCTCCTCGTCGTACACGGCGACCGTGTCGAGCACGGGGACCTCGCCGTACCGCTTCGTCTCGTAGGTCGGGCCGACCGGCTCGGTGCGCAGCACGGTGCCGCGGGCGTGCCGGGCGGTCAGCGCGAACGGGTGGAAGATGCTCTGCCGCCAGGCGGGGCCGCCGGTGCGGGTGCGGATCGGGGCGATCACGTTGGCGAGCTGGGCCTGGCAGGCCACCCCGACCCGGTCGGCGTGCCGGAGCAGGGTGATCAGCAGGTCGCCGACCACCACCGCGTCGACGGCGGTGAAGTCGTCCTCGATCAGCGCCGGTGCCTCCACCCAGCCGCGCCGGTCCAGGTCGGCCTGGAGACGGGACTGGTACCACACGTTCCACTCGTCGAAGGAGATCTTCAGCTTCCGCCGGTGCCGCTGCTTGGCGGCCACGTGGTCGGCCGTGGCGACGACCTCGCGGATGAAGTTGTCCATGTCGACGGCGGACGCCAGGATGCTGGCCCGGTCGCCGTCGGAGGGGTCGTAGTAGGTGTGCGCGGAGATGTAGTCGACGTGCTCGTAGGTGTGCTCCAGCACGGTCGCCTCCCAGGAGGCGAAGGTGGACATCGTCCGGTTGGAGCTGCCGCAGGCCACCAGGCTGATCGACGGGTCGATCATCTTCATGGCGCGGGCGGTCTCGGCGGCGAGCCGGCCGTACTCGTCAGCGGTCTTGTGGCCGACCTGCCACGGGCCGTCCAGCTCGTTGCCCAGGCACCAGAGCCGCACCCCGTACGGCTCCTCGGCGCCGTGCTTGCGGCGCAGGTCGGACAGCTGGGTCCCGCCCGGATGGTTCGTGTACTCCAGCAGGTCGCAGGCCTCCTGCACGCCCCGGGTGCCGAGGTTGACGGCCATCATCGGCTCGACGCCCGCCTCGGCGGCCCAGGTCATGAACTCGTCGAGCCCGAAGGCGTTGGTCTCGACGGTCTTCCAGGCCAGGTCGAGCCGGCGGGGGCGGTCACCGACCGGGCCGACGCCGTCCTCCCAGCGGTAGCCGGAGACGAAGTTGCCGCCCGGGTAGCGGACCACGGAGACGCCCAGTTCCCGGGTCAGCTCCAGCACGTCGCCGCGCAGGCCGCGCGGGTCCGCGGTGGGGTGCCCGGGCTCGTAGACCCCGCCGTAGACGCAGCGACCCATGTGCTCGACGAACGAGCCGAAGAGCCGCCGGTCGGCCGGTCCGACGGCGAAGGCCGGGTCGATGGTGAGCTGCGCGGTCCGCAAGGGGGTGCCACCTTTCCTCGTTGCCGGTCCCGGGTGACCGTGGTCACCTGGTGCTCCTGGTTTGTACAACGTTGTAAGCAACGTTGTAAAGAGGCCCCTACGCGGTAAAGTGCGCCCCATGGGGGAGGGCGACGTGGTGCGGCACAGGCTGAAGGACGTGGCGGAGCGCGCCGGCGTGTCGGTGAAGACCGTCTCCAACGTGGTCAACGGCTATGTGCACGTCCGGCCCGACACCCGGGCCCGGGTCGAGGAGGCCATCGCCGAGCTGAACTACCGGCCCAACCTCTCCGCACGCAACCTCCGCAAGGGGCGCACCGGGATCATCGCGTTCGCGGTCCCCGAACTGGACATCCCCTACTTCGCCGAACTGGCCCGGCACGTCGTCACGGCCGCGGCCGAGCTGGGCTGGACGGTGCTGATCGACCAGACCGGCGGCGGTCGGGAGCAGGAGCGGGCGGTCGCGTCGGGCATCACCGAGCACCTGATCGACGGGCTGATCTTCAGCCCGCTGGCGCTCACCGCCGAGGACCTCACCGGGCTGGCCGGCACCCCGCTGGTGCTGCTCGGCGAGCGGGTCGACCACGGTCCCGCCGACCACGTCGGGATCGACAACGTGGGCGCCGCCCGGGAGATCACCGCCCACCTGGCCGGTCTCGGCCGGCGCCGGATCGCCGCCATCGGCTCGCAGCGCACCCCCGAGGGGGCCAGCGCCCGGCTGCGGCTCGCCGGCTACACCGCGGCGATCGCCGACGCCGGCCTCCCGTACGACGAGCGGCTGGTGGCGCCCGCGACGGCCTGGCACCGCGCGGACGGCGCCGCCGCGATGCGCGGCCTGCTGACCTCCGGCGTACGCCCCGACGCGGTCTTCTGCTTCAACGACACCCTCGCCCTGGGCGTCCTGCGCGCCCTGCACGAGGCGGGCCTGCGCGTCCCCGAGGACGTGGCGGTGGCCGGTTTCGACGACATCGAGGACGGCCTCGGCGCCCATCCGGCGGCGCAGGGTGCCCAGGGCGCGCGACGTCTGGCTCTTGACCGTGCCCGGCGAGATGCCGAGCAGCGCGGCGGTCTGCGCCTCGGACATGTCCTCGTAGAAGCGCAGCACGAGCACCGCCCGCTGCCGGCTGGGCAGCGCGCTCAGGTGACGCCAGAGCAGGTCCCGGTCGAGCTGCTGCTCGATCTCGTCGACCCCGGCCCGCTCCGGCAGCACGTCGGTGGGGCGTTCACCGTGCCAGCGCCGCCGCCACCAGCTGGTCGAGGTATTGATCATGACGCGGCGGGCGTACGGCTCGATCGCCTCGATCCCGCCGAGCCGCTTCCAGGCCAGGTACGTCTTGGTCAACGCGGTCTGCAACAGGTCCTCGGCGGTGGCCCAGTCGCCGCTGAGCAGGTAGGCGGTGCGCAGCAGGGCGCCGGAGCGGGCCGCGACGAAGTCGCGGAACTCCTCCTCCAGGGGATCCCTGCTCACCATCGGCCACCTCCGCACCCCGTTGTCCTGGCAGGTTGCCATGCCCGGGGTGGTCGGGTCGACGGCGAATGGTGCGCAGTTCCTCCGATGTTCGGACGAAAAGTTTCACGCCCCGTCGTCGGCCTTGGCCTCGTCGGCCTCCTTGCCCAGCCGTGCCTCGACCGCCTGCGGCTCGTACATCTCCTCGACGACACGCAGGTAGAGCTCGTTGGGGTTGGGCAGGTTCTTGATCTCACGCAGCGCCTGCTCCTGACCGGCGGACTCCAGCACGAAGGTGCCGTAGTTGAGCGCCCTGCCGGTCGGGCTCTGCTCGTACTTCATGTCGGTGACCCGGACCAGGGGCATCATCGCGACCCGCCGGGTGATGATGCCGTTGACCACCATCACCCGCTTGTTCGTCAGGATGAAGCGGTCGTACCACCAGTCGGCGACCTTCCAGGCCACCCATCCCATCACGGCGAACCAGAGCAGCACCGCGATCGTGGTGAGCGCGCCCACGTCCTGCCCGGCGAGGAAGCCGGAGAGGTAGCCCAGCACGAAGGTGGCGGCGATGCCGACCAGCAGCGGGGTGGAGAGGTGGATCCAGTGCCGCTTCCACTCGCCCCGGTAGCGCTCGGTCGGGAAGAGGTAGCGCGCCACCAGCGAGCTGGGCTCGTCCTCCAACGGCAGCACCCGGCGGGGCGCCATGCCGGCGGCGTCGGCCCGCAGACCGGCCAGCTCGTCCTCGGAGATCTGCGGTGGCTGGTAGCCGGCCTCCGGGTCACGGACCCAGGCCCGACCGGACCGCCCCTCCCCTGCGTACGCCGGGCCGTCGCCGAAGCCGGCGTCGTCCGAGAGGGAGGGACCGTCGGAGAGACCCGGACCGGTGCCGTAGCCCGGCCCGTCGTCGGGGCCGATCCGGGGGATCGGCTCCGTGTCCCGCTCCCGGCGCTCCCGATCGGGATCGTCGGGATCGAAGGGTGGACCGGAGGGGTTTCCCATCGGCGGCTAGGCGACGAGGCTGGTGAAGAAGTCGCCGAACCCCTGGGCGATGTCCATGATCCCGCCGCCCAGTGACTTGAACACGTCCGCCGCAGAATTTGGCCGGTATGCGACGAAGAAGATCAAGAATGCGATTCCGGCCCAGGTGAGGACCTTCTTGACCATGGCGGGCCATCCTCTCGCGCGGCGCCGGGTCCCATTACCGCAGCGGCACCCAGAGTATCAGTGTGGTGTCGTACAGTGAATATCTGCGTCCGTTCTCCGACATTCCGGGATGCCTGTCAAGCCCTAGGGCCCGTCAAGCCTTCCCGTGCAGATACGGAGACGGTGCGCCGTACACGAGCTCGGGCGGTGTCCACTCGGTCAAGTCGTGCAACACGACTTCTTCCGCGAGGAGGTGACCCGCACTCGCCGGCCAGGCTATCGCATGGAGCCACAATCCCCGAGCCTCGCCGGCGTACGCGCTTCGATCCGTCGGGGAGTTCACGAGCCACAGTGGAGTCGGATGACCGGCCACCTTGATCCTGGCCTGCCCGACATGCTCCGGATGGCCCGGCCCGGGATCGGTCAACGCCTGCGCGAGTTCCGGGCCCGGATCCGGGCCGGCCAGACCCGCGAACCGGGTGCCCAGGCCGACGCCCGGCTCCTCGGCGACGAAGACCAGGTCCGCGGGACCCCCGCCGAGCGGCTCCGGCCCGGCGCAGGCGACCGCCGTGGCGCGCACCCCGGTGCGGTCGTCGCCGGCGTACGCCACGCCGGTCATGGTCCAGCCCGTCGGCAGCGGCCACGGGCACCACAGCGGCGTCCTCGGCCGGGTCGGCGGGTCGGCGGCGGCGACGATCCGTTCCACCACGCTGGCCACGATCTCGGTCCCGATGTGCTCGGGCACGTGCAGCGGGGAGACCGGCCCGCAGTCCAGGCAGCGCGACTCGGTGTGCATCAGGTCCGGCGCCCGCACCGGTCCACCACATTTGGGGCAACTCACCGCGACACTCACCATCCCACCGTCACCCCCACACGCCGCCCCGTCAAGCGGAGCGCCGGTTTCGGTGCCGCCGACCACCTCCCGGGGCGGGTCGGCTGAGGTCCCCCGGCGAGCCCGAGGCCGGCGAGCGACGGCAGGCAGCCCGGCGAGTGGCGGCGGTCAGTCCGGCGGCGGTCCGGCGTGCGTACGGATCCAGGCGTGCATGGCGATGCCGCTGGCCACGCCGGCGTTGATCGACCGGGTGGAGCCGTACTGGGCGATCGAGAAGAGCTGGTCGCAGGCGGCACGCGCCGGATCCGACAGGCCGGGGCCCTCCTGCCCGAACAGCAGGACGCAGCGCCGGGGCAGGGTGGTGGTCTCCAGTGGCCGGGAGCCGGGCAGGTTGTCGATGCCGACAACCGGCAACTCCCGTCCGGCCGCCCAGGCGACGAACTCCTCGATGGTCTCGTGGTGCCGGACGTGCTGGTAGCGGTCGGTCACCATGGCGCCGCGCCGGTTCCACCGCCGGCGGCCGACGACGTGCACCTCGGCGGCGAGGAAGGCGTTGGCGTTGCGGACGACCGTGCCGATGTTGAAGTCGTGCTGCCAGTTCTCGATCGCGACGTGGAAGTCGTGCCGCCGTCGGTCCAGGTCGGCCACCACGGCCTCGCGCCGCCAGTAGCGGTACCGGTCGACGACGTTGCGCCGGTCGCCCTCGGCGAGCAGCTCGGGGTCGTACCGCGGGTCGTCCGGTGGGTCCCCGGGCCACGGTCCCACGCCGACGTCGAGCTGGTCTCCGGTCACGGTCACGCAGGGTACGGCCCACGGACCCCGCCCCGGGTCGCGACCCCGGCGCGGCACCGGACCGGGCCGACGCGGATGGCACCGACAGGGCGGACGCCAGGTCGACCGGGGCGGTTCAGCGCAGCCCCAATGCGCCGCCGAGCCGGTCGAGGAAGCGGCGGTCGGCGGGGGCCGGCGGCAGCCCGGGGGCTCCGGCCGTCGCCGCCCTGCACACCCGGGCCGCCACCGACTGCACCCACTGCCGGTACGCGGCCGAGTCGGCGGGATCGGCCCGCCGCCGCAGCACCCGGGTCGCGGCGCGGCAGGCGGCGAGCAGGTCCACCACGTCGGTGAGGCGCTCGACGGGATCGCCCGCCCCGTCGTGCCGGGCGTAGATGGCGGCGACCACCGCGCGTACGAGATCGCTGTCGAAGGCCCGGCCGGCGGCGACCGCGTCCAGGCCGGCGAGCCCGGCGGCGACTCCCGGGTGGGGCCGTCCGGGGCCGGGCGCGGCGGCGGCCACGATCACGCGGCCGGGCAGGCTGGTCAGCAGGTCCCACTCGGCGGCGGAGTAGACGGCGGTGGTCAGCGGTGCGGCACGGCGGCCGGCAGAGGACGGCTCTCCGGCGACGGAGTGGCTCATGGGGACCTCCGGCGCCAGCATATGCCCCGGATCGGAAAAAGGGCCCCTACCACCCGGAACCCGGATGAGAAGGGGCCCGTCGGTCAGCGCGGCTCGGGGAAGCTGGGCCGTTCCGGGTCGACGCCCTCGGGCACCGCCGCCGTCGCGTACTCCTTCTTCGGGACCATCACCCGGCGGCGGAAGACGCACACCATCGTGCCGTCCTGGTTGTAGCCCCGGGTCTCCACGGAGACCACGCCCCGGTCGGGCTTGGAGGACGACTCGCGCTTGTCCAGCACGGTGGTCTCGCCGTAGATCGTGTCGCCGTGGAAGGTGGGCGCCACGTGCCGCAGGGACTCCACCTCGAGGTTGGCGATGGCCTTGCCGCTGACGTCGGGCACCGACATGCCCAGCAGCAGGGAGTAGATGTAGTTGCCGACCACCACGTTGCGCTTGAACTGGCTCGCCGTCTCGGCGTAGTGCGCGTCCATGTGCAGCGGGTGGTGGTTCATGGTGAGCAGGCAGAAGAGGTGGTCGTCGTACTCGGTGACCGTCTTGCCGGGCCAGTGCCGGTAGACCGCGCCGACCTCGAACTCCTCGTAGTAGCGGCCGAACTGCATCCTTGTCCCCTTCGACGGGCGGCGATGGAGTTCGGCACAGCATGCCTTATGGAGTGTTAAGGCGAGGTGCGGGGCGCGGGGCGTGCGGAAATGTCACACCGCCACAACCGGGGGGAGACGCAATGAGCGGCGGGGCCCTCCCCGGCACCCGCCGCCCACGCTCTGATGCGGAAGATTCTGCCGTACGGGAAGGCGAACCGAACAGAGACGGAGGTCACATTTACCTTTTCGTAACACTACTGTGCGTGCTCGGTCGACCGGACCTCGGCGATCTCCGCACGCCGGATTGCCGCTTGTCAACCGCCTGATTGCTCATTCGTTCCGGTCAATCGTGTCGATCTCCCTGGAAACGCTCCCATCACGACCGGTCACGCAAATGCGTCGTGCACTTGCGTACCGCAACGGCGAGCAGGAACCATCGTCATCGATGTGAACGTGACCCGCGCAAGGCCGTGACGAGCACGTTTCGGCGGAGACGGGCCGGGAATTCCACGAGGTACGCCCTGGTTCCACCAGACGTAGCTATTCCGCGCCGATCGGAGACTTTCATGGCAACCGTAGAGCTGACCACGGCAAACTTCGACGAGGTGACCGGCAGCGACGGCATCGTGCTGGTCGACTTCTGGGCCGACTGGTGCGGCCCGTGCAAGCGCTTCGCCCCGGTCTACGAGCGCTCCTCCGACAAGCACTCCGAGATCGTGTTCGGCAAGGTCGACACCGAGGCGCAGCAGGAGCTGGCCGCCAAGTTCGACGTCCGCTCGATCCCGACCATCATGGCGATCCGCGACGGCGTCATCGTCTTCGCCCAGCCCGGCGCCCTCCCCGAGTCCGCCCTGGAGAACCTGATCGAGCAGGTCCAGGCCCTCGACATGGACGACGTCCGCGAGAAGCTGGCCGGACACAGCCACTGAGCCGCAGCGCTCCACGACGGCCGGACCCCCGACGGGCCCGGCCGTCGGCGTACACCCGCCGGGTGACGGGGAGCGGCCGGCACCCGCACCTCCGCCATGCGCCCGTGGAGACGTCTCCGCCCTGCGCCCGAGACGCGGCAGCCCTGGCCCGCCGGCCAGCGGGAAGTGGCCATCGGAGGGAGCCGAGGCGGGCGGTACATCCCGTATCGTCACGACCCGATGGAAACCTTGACCACCCGCGGTCGCGCCGTCCGGCTCGCCGTTACCGCCCTCGGCCTGGCCGTCCTGGTGGCCGGCACCGCCTGGGGCACCGACGACCACTTCCCGTTCGGCCCGTTCCGGATGTACTCCACGTCCAACCCGCCGAACTCCCCCGCCCCGGACACCCGCGTCGAGGGCGTGGACAGCAGCGGAGCGGTCGTCGACCTGGGCGAGCGGGCCACCGGCATCCGCCGGGCCGAGATCGAGGGCCAGCAGAGCCGCTACGCCGCCGACCCCACGCTGCTCGCCGAGGTCGCCGACGCGTACGCCGAGCGCCACCCGGACGCGGCGGATCTGGTCGAGGTCCGCATCGTCATCCGTTGGCACGGCATCCGCGACGGGCGACCCACCGGCCGCTGGACCGACGAGACCGTGGTCGCCTGGCAGGCGGACCGATGAGCCGCTGGTTGACCGAGGCGGTGCCCCGCGGCCGGGTGGCCGCCTTCCGCACGCTGATCTACCTCTTCGTCGCCGCCGACCTGGTCGTCTTCACGCCCTGGGTACGCACCCGGGTGGCGGTGCCCGGCGAGCTCTACCAGCCGCTGCTGGTCGGCCGGGTGCTGCCCCTGCCGACGCCGACCCAGACGCTGGTCACCGTCGTCTTCTGGGCCCTGCTGCTGCTCGCCCTGCTCGCCGCGACCGGCCGGGCACCACGCCTGCTCGGCTGGGCGGTCTTCGCGCTCTACTTCGAGTGGATGATCGTCGCGATGAGCTACGGCAAGGTCGACCACGACCGGTTCGGCCTGCTCGTCGCGCTGGCCGTGCTGCCCACCGCCGGCCGGGCCCGGCACGGCGACACCACCCGCACCGAGGCGGGCGGCTGGGCGCTACGGGTCACCCAGATCGCGGTCATCTGCACGTACTTTCTGGCCGCCTGGGCCAAGCTGCGCTTCGGCGGGCTGGACTGGCTGACCGGCTCGGTGCTGGCCCGGGCGATCCTCCGGCGCGGCACCGAGCTGGCCGACCTGGTCGCCTCGGTGCCGTACCTGCTGATCGTCGCCCAGTTCGGCATCGTCGCGTTCGAGCTGTTCAGCCCGGTGGTGTTCCTGCTCAAGGAACGCTGGCGGCTGGCCACGGTGGGCTTCTTCTACTCGTTCCACCTGGTCACCGTCGCGACCATCACGATCTCGTTCGCCCCGCACCTGGCGGCGATGACCAGCTTCCTGCCGCTGGAGCGGGTCCGGCCGGTGGTCTGGGCGCGCCGGCTGCTCACCCGCCGGGGACGGGACACCGCAGCGCCCGCCGGCGCCGCGCCGGCACTCGCGGGTCAGGCGTCGGCGGCCGGGCGACCGGACGGTCCGTAGAGGCGCTCCCGCGCCTCCTGCGGCAGCGCGCAGGCGGCCGTGCCGCCGGGGAGCCGGTGCCGGTTTCGGGCCACCCAGCGGTACGCGGGCCAGGCGGCGGCGCGTACCGGCGGGAAGGCGAGGCCGGCGCCCGCGACCCGCCAGAGCGGACCGCTGTCGCGGAGCAGCCTGGCGATGGCGTCCGGACCGGCCGCGCGGGAGCCGTCGGCGCCCACCCACTGCACCGCCTCCTCGCACTCGGCCTCGCTCAGGCCCAGCGCGTCGAGGTCGGCGAACTGCCACGGCACCACCCGCACGCCCGTCGGGATGCGCCGGTCGATCAACTCGGCGCACCGGGTGCAGAACGCGCAGTCCCCGTCGTAGACGAACGTCGACCTCTCCATGCCCTCCATCCTCCACCCGCCGGGCGCGTGCGGTGCCGCGAGGTGGGCGGGAACACCGCGGGTCGCTTGCGTTCCGCTCGTACGCGTGTTCGAATGAGGGCCATGCGCTGGGACAACCTCGCCGCTCCCCCGGACGAGGGAGTCCCCGACCGGGCAGCGCCGGCGACACCACCCCTGCCGCTGGCGCTGCCCGGAGCGGTCGCCCGCACCTTCGACACGCCGGGCTTCGCCGGCATGACGTTCTACGAGGTGCAGGCCAAGTCGATCATCAACAAGGTGCCCGGCACGTCCCGGGTCCCGTTCGAGTGGACGATCAACCCCTATCGCGGATGCAGTCATGCATGCAAATACTGCTTTGCGAGAAACACGCACACCTACCTCGACCTCGATGCCGGGGAGGACTTCGACCGGAAGGTCATCGTCAAGGTCAACGCCGGTGAGCTGGTCCGACGGGAGCTGGCCGCGCCGCGCTGGCGGGGCGCGCACGTCGCGATGGGCACCAACGTCGACTGCTACCAGCGGGCCGAGGGGCGCTACCAGCTCATGCCGCAGATCATCGCGGCGCTGCGCGACTTCGCGAACCCGTTCTCGATCCTCACCAAGGGCACGCTGATCCTGCGTGACCTGCCGCTGCTGCGCCAGGCCGCCGAGGTCACCCGGGTCGGCGTGTCGTACTCGGTGGGCTTCGTCGACGAGCGGCTCTGGCGGGCGGTGGAGCCGGGCACCCCCAGCCCGAGGCGGCGGCTCGACGCCGTACGGGCGCTGGCCGACGCCGGCTTCGACGTCGGCGTGCTGATGGCGCCGATCCTGCCCGGGCTCAGCGACGACGACGAGTCGATCGACGCGACCGTGGCGGCCATCGCCGCCGCCGGGGCGACCAGCGCGACGCCGCTGGCGCTGCACCTGCGCCCAGGTGCCCGGGAGTGGTACGCGCGCTGGCTGGGCCGCGAGTTCCCGCACCTGGTCCCCCGCTACCGCGAGCTCTACCGCTCCGGCGCGTACGCCCCGCAGTCCTACCAGCGGGAACTGACGGCGCGGGTGCGCATCGCGGCGCGCCGGCACGGGCTGCCCCGGGGCGAGCGCGGCGAGGACCACCGCCGCACCGGACCGGCGCCCGCGCCGCCGCCCGCCGAGCAGCTCACCCTCCTGTAGACGGCTGCCGATACGCTGCCGGCGTGCGGGAGACGATTGTCCGGGCGCTCCGCCGGCAGCGGGTGGCGGTGGCGGTCGCGCTGGCCGCCGGAGTGCTCTGGGGCGTTGCGGCCGGCTGGGCGCGACGCACGGACGGTCCGGCCGCCCTGCTCACGCTGTTGCCGCTGGTCGCGCTGCTGTTGAGTCTGATGCGCGTCTTCGGGCGGCCCGGTGCCGCCGAGTTGCGGGTGGACGAGCGGGAGCAGGCCTTCTTCGGCCCGCCCAGGGGCCGGGTGAGCTACCGCTGGGTCCTCCTCGCCTTCCTCGCCTACACGACGACCTACCAGCTCAGCTCGGGTCAGGACGGGATGTGGTGGCTCTACCCGAGCATCACCGGCCCGTTCGCCGTTCTGCTGTCGGTCGCCCTCTGGCGCCGGGTGCCGACAGTCGCGCTGACCCCGGCCGGAATCACCGCCGGTGACCCGCTGCGGCACACCTCCGTACCGTGGGAGGCCCTGGACCCGGCGGCTGCGGGCGGGCCGTCCCGGCAGTCCGGCTTCCAGCGGCTGCCGGTGCGCAGCCGTGACCTGGTCCGGCAACGAGGGCTTGCCTCGCGCCGCCACGTCGTCGTCGAGACCGGCGAGCTGGATGTCGCGCCGGAGCTGCTGGCCGGGGCGATCCAGCACTACGCCGCGTATCCCGAGCACCGCGCGGCGATCGGCACGCCCGAGGAGTACGCCCGGCTGCGTCACGTGCTCGCGGGCGGCGGCTGAGCGGCGGGGTTAGAGTCGGCGGGTGCGCTCCGCTCAGCAGATCCTCGCCGACTCCGCCGTGATCGCCGTCGTGGGCGCGTCCCGCGACCCGCGCAAGGCCGCGCACAGCGTGCCGTTGCAGATGCAGCGGTACGGCTGGCGGATCATCCCGGTGAACCCGACGGCCGATGAACTCTTCGGCGAGCGGGTCTACCGGTCCCTGGCCGACATCCCGCACCCGGTCGACCTGGTCGACGTGTTCCGGCCGGCGCAGGACGCGGTCGACGTGGTGCGCGAGGCGGTGGCGATCGGCGCTCCGGCGGTCTGGTTGCAGCTCGGCATCGTCTCGGCCGAGGCGCGGCGGATCGCCACGGAGGCGGGCGTCGACTACGTCGAGGATCGTTGCCTGATCGTCGAGCGCGCCGCCGCCGGCCTGACCCGGCTGGGCTGACCGGGTTCGGGAAGTCCCGGCACGGCGGTCGGTCCCGTCCGCCGTGGCGGTTGCACGAGTCGGCTAGGCGGTTGGTCGGGCCCGTACGTTGTCGACGGCTCGTACCCTGCGGTCATGTCTGTCCGCCTGTCCGGCCGGCTGCCGAAGCGCGACGACGGGCTCTGGTCCCGCCGGCTGCTGGCCGCGACGGTGGCCGCAATGGTGGCGGTGCCGATGGCCGCCGCGCTGTTCCGGGTTCCCCGGTTCGATCCCGATGTCTGTGTCTTCTGGCTCTTCGTCGGTGTGACCGCGCTGCTGCGGCGGTGGTGTCCGCGGCAGGACGCCCGGCTTATCTGGCGGGAACGGGTGGCCGGCGTGGACGGGACGGAGCCCGGTCTGGTCGCTCGGCGGTCCCTGGCCGGCTGGGTCGACCTCGTCACCGCGCTGGCCTGGGCGATGGCGGTGATGCTGGTGGTGACGATGGCGCTGCCCGCCGACCCGCAGTGGGCCCGGGTCGTCCGGCTGGTGCTCCTGGTCGCGGTGGCGGCGGCGGGCGGCCTCGTCGCCTATTTCGGCATGCGGTTCACCGGGCGGCTGGCGCTGACGGCGAGTGGGATCCGGCACGGCCGCCAGCGGTACGACTGGTCCAACATCGACCGGGTGAGCCTGCACCGGGAGGACGGCCGGCTCGCCGGGGTGCGGCTGCGGCCGAGGGTGTGGCGGTCGCTGGAGCCGGCGCCGGTGGTCGGGGGCCGTGACGTGGCGGTGCCGGAGCAGCGCCTGGCGGCCGCGATCGAGGCGTACCGGGAACGACCGCAGGTGCTGGCGGCGGGGCCGGTCACCGCACCGGAGCCCGCCGCCGGCGCCGACGTGTCAGGAAGGGCACCTTCCTCTACCTGAGGCGTCAGGAGGGTGCCCTTCCTTGCGTCAGAGCTTGTACTGCTTGAGCAGGCCGCGGGAGATGATCGTCTTCTGGATCTCCGAGGTGCCCTCGCCGATGAGCAGGAACGGGGCCTCCCGCATCAGCCGCTCGATCTCGTACTCCTTGGAGTAGCCGTAGCCGCCGTGGATGCGGAACGCCTCCTGGACGACCTCGGCGCAGTACTCCGAGGCGAGCAGCTTGGCCATGCCGGCCTCGACGTCGTTGCGCTGGCCGGCGTCCTTGAGCCGGGCGGCGTTGACCATGAGCGCGTGGGCGGCCTCGATCTTGGTGCCCATCTCGGCGAGCTTGAAGGCGACGGCCTGGTGCTTCGCGAGCGGCTGGCCGAAGGTGTGGCGCTGCTGGGCGTACGCGACGGCGAGTTCGAAGGCGCGGATGGAGATGCCGCAGGCGCGGGCGGCCACGTTGACCCGGCCGACCTCGATGCCGTCCATCATCTGGTAGAAGCCGCGGCCGACCTTCTCCGCGCCGCCGAGGACGGCGGACTCGTCGACGGTGACCCCGTCGAGCACCATCTCGGTGGTCTCGACGCCTTTGTAGCCCATCTTGTCGATCTTGCCGGGGATGGTCAGGCCTGGCGCGGTCTCGCCGAAGCCGGGCTCCTTCTCCAGCAGGAAGGTGCTCATGTTGCCGTAGACGGAGTCGGCGCCCGTGTCGGTCTTGACCAGGGTCGCCACCACCGACGAGTACGCCCCGTTGGTCAGCCACATCTTCTGGCCGTTGATGACGTACCGGTCGCCGTCGCGGACGGCCTTCGACTTGATCGCGGAGACGTCGGAGCCACACTCGGGCTCGGACATCGAGAAGGCGCCGCGCACCTCGCCGGTCGCCATCTTCGGCAGCAGCCGGGCCTTCTGCTCGGCGGAGCCGTGCTGGGAGATCAGGTACGCGACGATGAAGTGGGTGTTGACGATGCCGGAGATCGACATCCAGCCCCGCGACAGCTCCTCGACCACCAGCGCGTAGGTGAGCAGGGACTCGCCGAGCCCGCCGTACTCCTCGTCGATGGTGAGACCGAAGAGGCCCATCTCGCGCATCCCGTCGAGGATGTCGCTCGGGTACTCGTCGGCGTGCTCCAGCCGCTGCGCGTGCGGGATGATCTCCTTGTCGGCGAACTCCCGGACGGTCTCCAGGATCGACCGCTGCACATCGGTCAGGCCGGGCGTCTGGGCGAGTCGGGCCATCTCAGCCTCCGGGGGTCGGCGCCTTACTCATGGGTAACTGAACGCTCCGTCAGTATTGGCCGCACGGCGGTCGAGGCCAAGGTGACCAGTCCACACAACCGCTGTGAAAAGGTTCACCGCTGCGGGTAGCGTCCGGCAAGAGGGGACGCGATCCGCCACCGGCAGGAGGAGACCGTGAGCCAGCCACCGTCGTCGGGGCCGCCCGATCCGGACCGGTCGCCGTCACCCTGGGAGCCCCCGCCGGGGCACGATCCGTCGAGCTACGAGCCCCCACCGGAGCCACCGTCGTACGGGCCGCCGTCCTACGAGCAGCCG
Organism: Micromonospora sp. AMSO12t; assembly: GCF_008806585.1. Lineage (NCBI taxonomy): Bacteria > Bacillati > Actinomycetota > Actinomycetes > Micromonosporales > Micromonosporaceae > Micromonospora > Micromonospora sp. AMSO12t. Next base: position 1,486 of record NZ_WAAS01000088.1, on the reverse strand, counting down.
TCCTACGAACCACCGGCCCACCAGCAGCCCGCGTACGGGCAGCCCAGCTACGAGCAGCCCGGCGAACCGCCGCAGGGGCAGCAGTGGGGGCACCAGCCCCCGTACACCCCGCAGACGCCCTACGGGCAGTACGGCCCGCCGTCCGGTCCCCGGGCCGGCGGGACGAACGTGCTCGCCATCCTCTCGCTGGTCTTCGCGTTCGTCTTCTCCCCGATCGGCATCGTCCTCGGGCACCTGGCCAAGCGGCAGATCCGCACGACGGGCGAGGAGGGCGACCAGCTCGCCACGTGGGGCCTCATCCTCAGCTACGTCATCACCGGGCTCGGCGTGCTGGCCTGCTGCGGCTGGATCGCGCTGATCGCCCTCGCCGGCAACAACGGCCCCAACTACTGAGCCCCGCAGATCAGCGGAACTCGGCCTCACGGACGCTGTTGCCGCCGTCCACCACCAGCATCTGCCCGGTGATGTACGAGGCGGCCGGCGAGCAGAGGAAGACGATCGCCGCGGCCACCTCGTCCGGCGTGCCGGGGCGGCCGACCGGGGTGCCGAGGCCCTGCCGGATCTCCGCCACCGTGGAGGCCGCGGTGTGGATGGTGCCCGGCGCGACGGCGTTCACGGTCACCCCGTCGGCGATCATCTCCATCGCCAGCGCCCGGGTCAGCCCGACCACGCCCGCCTTGGCCGCCGCGTAGGCCGCCTCGGTGGGCAGGGCGTTGACCGGCCCGGCGGTGGCCGACAGGTTGACGATCCGGCCCCAGCCCCGCTCGGCCATGCCGCCGATGAAGGCCCGGCTGCACAGGAACGCGGTGGTGAGGTTGCGGTCGATCTCACCGCGCCACTCGTCGTAGCTGAGCTGGGCGACCGGGCGCAGCACCTCGGGGCTGGCCCGGCTGGCCAGGCCCGCGTTGTTGACCAGCACCTCGACGTCCCCGAGCTGCTCGGCGACCGCGTCGGCGAGCGCGCCCACCTCCGACTCGTCGGTGAGGTCGGCGACGAAGCCGGTCACGCCCAGCTCGCCGGCCCGGTCGTGGATGCGTCGGGTGGTGGAGACGATGGCCACCCGGGCGCCGAGGTCGGCCAGCCGGCGGGCCGTCGCGTACCCGATGCCGTCCGGGCTGCCCGCCCCGGTGACCAGGGCGACCTTCCCGTCGAGGCGCATGGTCACCGGGTCCGGCAGCGGCGCGGGCTCGTCGATGCCGGCGGTGCCCGGCTGGGCGGCGGCGCGGGTGCGCCGGGCCACGCCGGGGCGGCTCGCGTCCCGTCTCGGTCGGCTGCCGGAGCGGTCCGCGGCTCGCGCGTCAATCACCATGCCAGGATCCTGCCCGCTTCCTCCGGCCCGGGCAACGCGGCACACCCGGTGGTGACACCTCGGGGTCTGGGCAGGCCTGACTACCCTGACGGGCGCACCCCGCACCCTACGGAGCAGACGAATGACATATCCCCCGCCCTCCGGCGGCTGGAACGACCCGGCGTGGTCGGGCCAGCA